>JAUNTC010000017.1 GCA_030538915.1 Lachnospiraceae bacterium
TGGTAAAAATGTGGTCAAATCAAGAAAATCGAGTGCGAAAGTAAGTGAAAAATCCATGTGAAGCCCGTAAAATCAAGGCTTCACAAAATCTTCACAAAAAAATTAGCACTCACCCCTTGACAGTGCTAATAAAATGTTGTATTGTTATAATGCAAATAGAACAAGAGCAAAAAGGAGGTTGTCTTTATGAATATAAATAAATTTACACAGAAATCATTGCAGGCTGTGCAGGACTGTGAACGCATTGCATCTGACTATGGCAACCAGGAGATTGCGCAGGAGCATTTGCTTTATGCATTATTAACACAGGATGACAGCCTGATCGCGAAATTGATGGAAAAGATGGGGCTCGATAAGAACCTTATTATTAATCGTGTGGAAGAGGCGATTACAAAACGCCCGAAAGTACAAGGCGGAAGACAGTATGTAGGACAGGATTTGAATAACGTTCTGATCCACGCAGAGGATGAGGCAAAACCGATGGGAGACGAATATGTTTCTGTTGAGCATCTCTTCCTCGCTATTATAAAATATGCAAGTAAAGATATGAAGGCGCTGCTTCGTGAGATGGGTATCAGCCGGGAAGGATTTTTGCAGGCACTGTCTACCGTAAGAGGTAACCAGAGAGTGACAAGTGATAATCCGGAAGATACATATGATACATTGAATAAATATGGCTCAGACCTTGTAGAGCGTGCAAGAGACCAGAAGCTTGATCCGGTCATCGGCCGTGATAGTGAGATCCGTAATGTAGTACGTATTCTTTCGCGTAAGACGAAGAACAATCCGGTTCTGATCGGTGAGCCCGGTGTCGGTAAGACCGCAGTTGTAGAAGGACTTGCCCAGCGTATTGTACGTGGGGATGTGCCGGAAGGACTGAAAGATAAGACTATATTTTCACTGGATATGGGTGCACTTGTTGCAGGTGCCAAATACCGTGGAGAGTTTGAGGAACGTCTCAAAGCAGTTCTTGAAGAAGTAAAGAACAGTGACGGAAGAATCATTTTATTTATTGATGAGTTACATACAATTGTCGGAGCCGGTAAGAGTGACGGTGCAATGGATGCCGGTAATATGTTAAAGCCGATGCTTGCCCGTGGCGAACTTCACTGTATCGGTGCAACGACGTTGGATGAGTATCGTCAGTATATTGAAAAAGATGCTGCACTGGAACGAAGATTCCAGCCGGTTATGGTAGAGGAGCCAACAGTAGAAGACGCCATTTCCATTTTACGTGGATTAAAAGAGCGTTATGAAGTGTTTCATGGTGTTAAGATCACAGACGGCGCACTCGTCGCTGCAGCAACACTTTCTGATCGATACATTTCTGACCGCTTCCTTCCAGATAAGGCCATTGACCTTGTAGATGAGGCGTGTGCGATGATCAAGACAGAGCTTGATTCTATGCCTGCAGAATTAGATGAGCTGCAGCGTAAGATCATGCAGTTGGAGATTGAGGAAGCTGCACTGAAAAAAGAAGAGGACAGACTGAGTCAGGACAGACTTGCTAAGCTTCGCGAAGAGCTGGCAGAGCGAAGAGAAGAATTTGCAAACCGCAAAGCGCAGTGGGATAATGAAAAGGTCGGCGTAGAGCGTGTTCAGAAGATCCGTGAAGAAATTGAAAAGATCAACAAAGAGATCGATAAAGCACAGCATTCTTATGATTTGGAAAAGGCAGCAGAATTGCAATATGGAAAACTTCCACAGCTTAAGAAACAGCTGGAGGAAGAGGAAGCAAAAGTCAAAGATGAGGATAGAGACCTTATTCACGAGAGTGTTACCGATGATGAAATCGCCAAGATAGTGTCACGTTGGACAGGTATTCCAGTTGCAAAGTTAAACGAGAGCGAGCGAAGCAAAACTTTACATCTGGCAGATGAGTTACATAAACGTGTGATTGGTCAGGATGAAGGTGTAGAGCTTGTTACAGAAGCAATCATTCGTTCCAAAGCCGGTATCAAAGATCCGACAAGACCGATTGGATCCTTCCTGTTCCTTGGACCTACCGGAGTTGGTAAGACAGAGCTTGCTAAAGCACTGGCGGAAAGTCTTTTCGATGATGAGAACAATATGGTACGTATCGATATGAGTGAATATATGGAGAAATATTCCGTATCCAGACTGATCGGAGCGCCTCCGGGATATGTTGGATACGACGAAGGCGGTCAGTTGACAGAGGCTGTTCGTAGAAAACCTTACTCCGTTGTATTGTTTGATGAGATCGAAAAAGCACATCCGGATGTATTTAACGTACTGCTGCAAGTATTGGATGACGGTCGAATCACAGATTCACAGGGCCGTACGGTAGACTTTAAAAATACGATCCTTATTATGACATCGAATATCGGTTCTCAGTATCTGTTGGATGGAATCAACGAAGATGGAACGATTAAAGAAGAGGCAAGCAACCTCGTCATGAATGATCTTCGTGCACATTTCGGACCGGAATTTCTGAACCGATTGGATGAGACGATTTTATTTAAACCATTGAATAAAGATAACGTTTATCATATAATTGACTTACTTATTAAAGATGTTAACAGACGTCTGGCAGACAAAGAGATCTCATTGTCTCTTACTGAAGCTGCGAAAAATTACATTCTGGAAGGTGGATACGATCCGACTTATGGAGCACGTCCATTGAAGAGATATTTGCAGAAGCATGTAGAGACACTGGCAGCAAAACTGATGCTGGAAGGTGATATCCGCGCAGGTGAGACCATTGTGATCGACGTTGAAAATGGAAAACTTGCTGCGCATATTCAGGAATATATGCAGGTGGTACCAGAGTCTGACTCATAGGAGAGATGATGATGTCACGAACAATTTTCCATATTGATGTAAACTCCGCTTTTTTAAGCTGGAGTGCAGTGGAACAATTGAAAAATGGAGCAGATAGAGATTTGCGGGAGATTCCTTCTATTATAGGTGGGGATCAGGCTTCACGCCATGGAGTTGTACTTGCAAAGTCTTTATCTGCCAAAAAGTATGGCATCCGCACAGGGGAACCTGTTGTGGATGCCATTCGTAAGTGTCCGAATCTTTCTATCTGTCCGCCGGATCATAAGCTTTATTCGGCGAGCAGCCGCGCGCTGATGACATTTTTGCGTACTTATACGACGCAGATCGAACAGGTCAGTGTAGATGAGTGCTATATGGATTTTACAGAGCTTGCGAAGAAATATTCTTCGCCGGTAAAGGCAGCACGTGAAATTAAAGATGAAGTGTACAAAAGATTTGGATTTACGGTAAATGTCGGAATCTCTGAAAATAAACTGCTTGCAAAAATGGCTTCGGATTTTGAAAAACCGAATAAAGTGCATACATTATTTCCGGATGAAATTAAGGAGAAGATGTGGCCATTGCCAATCGGCGAGCTTTTTATGGCAGGTCGGTCCAGCGTAGAACAATTGAAGAAACTGGAAATTTATACAATTGGTGACCTTGCAAAAATGGATCCAGAGCTTTTAGAATTGCATTTGAAAAGCCACGGGCGTAAGCTATGGGAATTTGCTAATGGAATTGATGATTCGCCAGTTGAGCCTGTGCGCCAGGAGGCAAAAGGAATCGGTAATTCAACGACCTTGCCGAGAGACGCTGAGACGGAAGAGGAGGCACTTGAAGTTTTGGAAGCACTTTCGGAGAGTGTAGGAAGGAGACTCAAAAAAGCTAGTCAGAAAGCAGGAATGCTGAGTGTAGAAATTAAATATTACAACTTTGAATCGACATCCCATCAAAAGCAGTTGGAGCGTGCAACGAATGAAAGTCTTGCGATATATAAAGCAGCCGCAGAACTTTTTCGAGAGATGTGGACGCAGCAGCCAATCCGTCTTCTAGGAGTCCGAAGTTCAAAACTGGTGGAGGCAGATGCACCGGAGCAGTTGACGCTGTTTGAAGTACAGCCAGAGATGGAGAAGCGAAAAAAGAACAGTGAGAAAAGGGCAAAGCTTGATCAGGCTTTAAAGGAAATACGTGGGAGATATGGAGAAGAAGCTGTAATTCGCGGCAGCAATATGGAAGAAAGAAAGCAAAAAAATATTGACAAAGAGAATTTTCAGGAATATACTTAATTTTATAAGAGCAGTTGCGAATTATATTTTTATAGTTTGCAGCTGTTTTTTTGTCGTGTACAGCTAGATTCGGATGGGAGGTCATAACTAATGAAAAAATTAAATTGGAAGGAACTTATGATTGATATTTTGGTAGATATTGTGGCAGGCATGATCATTGCGATTGGTATTTATAACTTTGCATTGAATGCGAATTTCCCGGTGGCAGGATTTTCCGGTATTGCCATTATTTTATATCACTTGTTTGGAATTCCGGTGGGAGCCGCAACAATCCTTTTAAATATTCCGGTTTCTATCTTATGTTATAAATTCCTTGGAAAGAAGTTTTTCTTTGTTTCAGTAAAGACAACGATCATTTCTTCTTTCCTTATGGATTATGTAGCACCGCTTTTGCCGGTATATAATGGAAGCAGACTTCTGGCAGCACTCTGTATGGGTGTGCTCTGTGGAATCGGATATGCGCTTATTTTCATGCGCGGATCTTCTACAGGAGGACAGGATTTTATCAGCGTGTCGATCAAACAGGTGAAACCGCATATGACACTTGGCGTTATTACATTTGTACAGGATATATTAACAATCTTCCTTGGCGCATGGCTTGTGTTTAAAGATGTGGATGGATTGATTTACGGTGTGATTGTTACTTACCTGATGGCAACTGTGATGGACCGCATTATGTACGGAATCGATGAAGGTAAGATGACATTGATCGTAACCGATCACGGTGAAGAGCTTGCAAGAGAGATCGATGCATATTCAGGAAGAGGTTCTACAATCCTTAAGGGAATGGGAAGCTATTCCAAGGCAAACAAAGACGTTGTTATGTGTGCATGTAATAATAAGCAGATGTACGCAATTAAGAAGCTCGTGCATGAGCTTGATCCGAAAGCATTTACAATTATTATGGAATCCAATGAAGTAGTGGGAGAGGGATTCAAAGAAGAACTTCCGGATATTGATTTATAAAAAATATTTAAATAGTAAAGGGAGCATGTCACTTTAACGAATAAATTTTTGTGATATGCTCCCTTTTTTTGCTAAATTCATATATCAGATCTTATCGAAATAAGACATCTTATTTTGCGTATAATTTTACGAGTTCTGTTACCATATCAACTGTCTTGTCGATACCTTCAACTGTGATGTGCTCGTAAGGTCCGTGATAAGCAAATCCGCCTGTTCCAAGGTTCGGGCATGGAAGTCCTTTGAAACTTAACTGGCATCCGTCTGTACCACCACGGATTGGAAGTACGAGTGGTTCCACGTCTGCATTCTCACAAGCCTGTTTTGCATTGTCGATGAGGTGCATGCATGTAGCGATGATCTCAGACATGTTGCGGTACTGGTCAGCGATTGTAAGAGTAACTGTGCCTTCGCCCCATTTCTCGTTGAGGTCTTTCTCAATCAGACGAAGTGTGTTCTTCTTAGCTTCGAAGAGGTTTGCATCGTGATCTCTTACGATGTAGTGAAGCTCTGCTTCTCCAACTTCACCTTTCATAGATACGAGGTGGAAGAATCCTTCGTAATTTTCTGTTCCTCTAGGTGTCTCCATAGATGGAAGAGCATTGATGATCTCGTTTGCTACAAGGCTGGCGTTGATCATTGTATCTTTGGATGATCCTGGATGCACGTTGAATCCTTTGATCACGAAGTCTGCTTTACAAGCGTTGAAGTTCTCAAACTGGATTTCTCCTTCTTTACCACCATCGAGTGTGTAACCGAAGTCTGCACCGAAACGCTCTACGTTAAAGTGAGCAGCTCCTGTACCGATTTCTTCGTCTGGTGTAAATGCAACACAGAGTGGTCCGTGAGGGATGTTCTCCTCGATCAGACGCTCGATCACTGTTAAGATCTCAGCAATTCCGGCTTTGTCATCTGCACCAAGAACAGTAGTACCATCTGTAGTGATGAGTGTACGTCCTTTTAAATCTTTGAGGTGTGGAAAACTGTGCTGACTCAGTACAAGACCACTGTCCCCAAGTGCAAGATCCTGTCCGTCATAGTTTTCTGTGATTACTGCTTTGATGTCGTGATCACAGAAGTCAGATACTGTATCCATATGTGCGATAAATCCGATTGCCGGTTTATCTTCGCATCCAGCTGTTGCAGGAAGTTTTCCGTAGAGATAGCACTGGTCATCCAGATATACATCTGTAAGTCCGAGTTCTTTCATCTCAGCCTCTAACATTCTTGCAAGGTCAAACTGACATGCAGATGATGGAACAGTTCCGCTGTTCTCATCACTTGGTGTACGTACAGCAACGTACTTCAATAATCTTTCATAAGCTTTCATGATTAAATTCCCCTTTTCATGTATATTATTTTCTGCTGATGATTATAACACATTTTATCCAATCTGAACAGTAAAATATGTTGGGACAGTTCTTGTACTAAAATGGAAAATGTTTTATAATAAAAGTTACGAAAAAATGAATTCATTATGCAGGAGGCATGAGCATGAAATTAACCAGTTTATTGGAACGTTTTGAATATGAAGTCCGTCAGGGCAGCGATGATATTGAAGTGACAGAGCTTGTCAATGATTCGCGTAAAGTAACAGAAGGAAGCGTATTTGTGTGCATCAGCGGGGCAGTTTCGGATGGACACGATTATGTTGAACAAGTTGTAGAGAAAGGTGCGAAGGCGATCATTGTTGAGAAACCGGTAGACGCTCCGGAAGGGGTAACGGTGATCCATGTAGATGATACAAGATATGCATTGGCTCTTATGTCTGCTGCTTATTTTGGATATCCGGCAGAGAAGCTTCATGTAATCGGAATTACCGGGACAAAGGGTAAGACAACAACAACTTATATGGTGAAATCAATTCTTGAGGCAGCCGGACATAACGTAGGACTCATCGGAACAATTGAGGCAATCATCGGTGATCAGTCCATTCCGGCGAATAATACGACACCGGAATCATTCACGATCCATAAATATTTTGCCGAGATGGTGAAAGCCGGATGTGACAGTGTTGTAATGGAAGTCTCTTCGCAGGGACTGATGCTTCATCGTACAGCCGGTATTCAGTTCGAGATCGGTATTTTTACAAATCTTGGAGAAGATCATATCGGACCGAATGAGCACGCGGATTTTGAAGATTACAAGCGCTGCAAAGGTATTTTATTTACCCAGTGTAATTTGGGAATCGCCAATGTCGATGACAAGTGGTATAAAGATGTATTTAAGAATGCAACGTGTAAAGTAGAGACGTTCGGATTTTCGGAAGAAGCAGACCTTCGCGCGGTAGATGTAAAGCACGTATCAAGACCGGGATACCTTGGTATGCATTACAAAGTGCAGGGACTTATTGATATGGATGTAGAAGTAGATATTCCGGGAGAGTTCAGTGTATACAATTCACTGACTGCAATTGCTGTATGTCGTCATTTTAAAGTGCCGCAGGACGACATTAAGAAAGCATTGAAGGCTGCAAAAGTAAAGGGTCGTGTAGAGATGGTTAAAGTTGCAGACGATTTTACAATGATGATCGATTATGCTCATAATGCGATGAGTCTGGAAAGCCTTTTGAATACGATGCGCGACTACAATCCGGGACGTCTTGTGACTGTATTTGGATGTGGCGGAAATCGTTCTAAGACAAGACGATTCGAGATGGGAGAAGTGTCAGGAAAGTTAGCTGACTTTACTATTATCACATCGGATAATCCGCGTTTTGAGGAGCCGGAGGATATCATTAATGATATCATTACCGGAATGAAGAAAACAGACGGTAAATATGTTGCGATCTGCGACAGAAAAGAAGCAATCCGCTATGCCATCGAGCATGGACAGCCGGGTGACGTAATTATTATCGCAGGAAAAGGACACGAGACATATCAGGAGATCAAAGGCGTTAAGTACGATATGGATGACCGTGTACTGATCCGCGAAGTATTAGAGGAATTAAAGGAGAAAGATGTACGCTGATATTATCATAGACATCACTCATGAAAAATTAGATAAAGTATTTCAATATCGCATCCCTTCCAGTTTAGAAGGGATGCTTGAGGTTGGAACGGAAGTTGTCGTGCCTTTTGGCCGGGGGAATAAAGAGACAAAAGGCTATGTGATTGCATTTTCGGAAGAGACGGATTACGATCCGGCAAAGATCAAATCCATTTTGCGAAAAGACAGCGGCGCCATGGCAATTGAAGGAAAGCTTGTTGCACTGGCTGCCTGGATGAAGGAGCATTATGGCGGTACGATGATTCAGGCGCTTAAGACGGTTCTTCCAATTAAGAAGAAGGAAAAAATCCGACAGAAGCGTACGGTACGGCTGCTGCTTAGTGAAAATGATGGGAAGCAGATGCTGGATACGTATCTTCATAAAAATCAGAAGGCGAGGGCAAGGCTACTTGCAGGACTTTTAGATCAGCCGGTGCAGGAATACGAACTGTTGACAAAGAAGCTCAATGTGACAGCGGCAGTGATCCGTTCGCTGGAGGAGCAGCAAGTTCTTACAATTGAATACGAAGATGCGCTGCGCAATCCGATCAATTATCAGAAAAAGGAATGCGTGGCGATTACGTATACGAAGGAGCAGCTGACAGCAATCGAGACATTTATCCGGGATTATGAAGATGGGGAAAGAAAAACTTATCTGCTCCATGGAATTACTGGAAGCGGCAAAACAGAAGTCTATATGGAGATGATCAATCACGTTGTAAAACAAGGAAAGCAGGCAATCGTTCTGATTCCGGAGATCGCCCTTACGTACCAGACGGTAATGCGTTTTTATGGACGATTTGGTGACCGGGTATCGATTTTAAATTCCAGATTGTCGGCAGGAGAACGCTACGATCAGTTGGAGCGGATCAGACGCGGAGAAGTGGATGTTATGATTGGGCCGAGATCTGCACTTTTTACACCGTTTAAAGACCTGGGACTGATTGTGATCGACGAAGAACAGGAGTCTGCGTATAAGAGTGAACAGATTCCAAGATATCATGCCAGAGAGACTGCAATTGCGAGAGCACAGATGGAAAATGCAAGTGTCGTCCTAGGATCGGCAACACCGTCGGTAGACGCTTATTACAAAGCAAAGTATGGGGAATATGTACTTTTTGAATTGACGAAAAGAGCAAAGGGTCAGAATCTTGCCCAAGTGGATATTGTTGACATGCGTCAAGAACTCAAAAAAGGAAATCGGTCTATTATCAGTGATCAATTAAAAGAACTGATCGAGGATCGTCTGCAGAAAAAAGAGCAGATCATGCTTTTCTTAAATCGACGTGGTTATGCGGGGTTCGTTTCTTGCAGAGCATGTGGATATGTAGTAAAATGTCCTCATTGCGATGTGTCACTTTCTGCTCATCGAGGTGGAAGATTAGTTTGTCATTATTGTGGTTATGAGACGAGACTGATCGAGCATTGTCCGGAATGTGGTTCTTCCTATGTGGGAGGATTCCGTGCAGGAACTCAGCAGATCGAAGATCTCGTAAAACGGATGTTTCCGGAGGCAAGGGTACTTCGTATGGATCTGGATACGACAAAATCAAAGGATGGTCATGAAAAGATTTTATCTGCATTTTCTAATCTTGAAGCCGATATTCTTATCGGAACGCAGATGATCGTAAAAGGACATGATTTCCCTAATGTTACACTGGTAGGAGTGCTGGCGGCAGATCTTTCTTTGTATTCCAGTGACTATCAGTCCGCAGAGCGTACGTTCCAGCTGCTTGCCCAGGCGGCAGGACGTGCAGGAAGAGGAAAAGTTGCAGGAAATGCGATCATACAGACATACAGTCCGGATCACTATAGCATTCAGATGGCAGCAAAGCAGGATTACGAAGGATTTTATGAAGCAGAGATCAACTACCGAAGCCTGATGGGATATCCACCGGTCAATCAATTGCTTGCAATTTTAATGAGTGGAAGTGAAGAAGAGCATTTAAAAAAGGCAGCAGGTTATCTGAAAGAATTTGCAGAGCGGATCAACTGGCAGAAAAAGCTGGTCATTATCGGCCCAACGGCTCCATATATTGAGAAGGTAAATGACAGATACCGACAGATCCTTTATATTAAAAGTAAAGAATACAGATTCCTTATCGAGGCGAAAGACCTTTTGGAACGGTATATAGATATGAATACAGGGTTTGGATCATTACGGATCCAGTTCGATTTTAACCCGATGAATACAATGTAGATAAAGAGGAGAGAAAAGAGATGGCAATCAGAGAAATTCGTGAATTGGGCGATGAAGTATTAACAAAAAAATGTAAAGAAGTGACAAAGATGACACTTCGCACTAAGATTCTTATCAATGACATGCTTGATACAATGTATGAAGCTATGGGAGTAGGACTTGCAGCACCGCAGGTTGGTATTTTAAAAAGAATTGTAACGATTGATGTAGGAGAAGGACCGATCATTCTTATTAATCCGGAGATCGTAGAGACTTCCGGAGAACAGACAGGAGAGGAAGGCTGCTTAAGTGTTCCTGGAAAAGCAGGATTAGTGACAAGACCGAATTATGTGAAAGTAAAGGCACTCAACGAAGATATGGAAGAGATTGAACTGGAAGGAGAAGGACTTCTTGCAAGAGCATTCTGCCATGA
Organism: Lachnospiraceae bacterium; assembly: GCA_030538915.1. Classification (GTDB taxonomy): domain Bacteria; phylum Bacillota; class Clostridia; order Lachnospirales; family Lachnospiraceae; genus Dorea_D. The sequence goes on from JAUNTC010000017.1 coordinate 10,634, forward strand.
GCTTGACCACCTGGATGGTAAGATGTATGTAGAACTTGTAGAAGGTGGACTTCATGATATGGAGCCATATGAGGAGGAAGTTTAATGAGAGTCATATTTATGGGAACTCCGGATTTCTCCGTAGGAACGCTGGAGGCGCTTATTGAAGCAGGACACGAAGTAGTGCTTGTTGTGACACAGCCGGATAAGCCAAAGGGACGTGGCGGCAAGATGCAGTTTACACCGGTAAAGGAAGTGGCGGTTGCACATAACATTCCGGTTTATCAGCCAAAGAGAATCCGAGAAGCAGAGTGTGTAGAAGAATTGAAAAAATACAATGCAGACATTATGGTAGTTGTCGCATTTGGACAGATTTTGCCAAAAGAGATTTTAGAGATGACACCGTATGGCTGTGTAAATGTACATGCATCCCTTCTGCCGGCATACAGAGGAGCTGCACCAATCCAGTGGGCAGTGATCAACGGAGAAAAAGTATCTGGTGTGACAACGATGCAGATGGATGAGGGACTGGATACAGGTGATATGCTGTTGAAAACAGAGATTCCGTTGGATCCGCAGGAGACCGGAGGAAGCTTACACGACAAGCTTGCAAGTGCCGGAGCAAAATTGTGTGTAGAGACTTTGGATGCTTTGAAAGCAGGAACGATCACGCCAAAGAAGCAGGGAGAGTCTACAACAGAGTATGCAAAGATGCTGGATAAGCACATGGGAAAAATCGACTGGAATAAGTCGGCGGTAGAGATCGAGAGACTGATCCGCGGATTGAATCCGTGGCCAAGTGCTTATACAAGCTGGAATGAGAACGATAAAGGAATGAAAATCTGGGAAGCAGAAGTTATAGAAGGAAAGAGTGAGGAAAAACCAGGAACGATCGTAGAAGTTGCAAAGGATGGATTCACCGTACAGACCGGGGAAGATCTTTTGAAGATCACATCTTTGCAGATTCCAGGAAAGAAAAGAATGGATGCGGCTGCATTTTTGAGGGGATATCAGGTAGAAACAGGAACGATTCTTTAATTTTCAGGAGGGATATTTATGTTTTATTATCCAATGTTTTATGATTCCACTTATATACTTGTAATGATCGGAGTAGTCATCTGCCTTCTCGCTTCAGCGAAGATGAACGCGGTATTTTCCAGATACTCCCGTGTGCGCAGTCACTCAGGAATGACAGGAAGAGATGCGGCAGAGGCATTGCTCCACAGAGAAGGAATTTACGATGTACGTATCGAACACATTTCAGGCAATCTGACAGATCACTATGATCCAAGGGCGAAAGTACTTCGCCTGTCCGATGCGACTTATAATCAGATTTCCGTTGCAGCAATAGGAGTTGCTGCGCACGAGTGTGGACATGCGATTCAGCATGCAAGAGGCTATGCACCGTTAAATATCCGTAGCGCGTTAGTGCCGATCGCCAATTTTGGAAGTTCCATCGCCTGGCCGCTCATTGTCATCGGACTTATTATGAATAGCCAGACAGCACAGCTTTTCTTAAATCTTGGTGTGCTTGCATTTTCTGCTGCAGTTTTATTTCAGCTTGTTACATTGCCGGTAGAATTTAACGCTTCAAGAAGAGCACTTCAGATTCTTGGAAATACCGGAATGTTGTATCCGGATGAAGTGAAAGATACGAGAAGAGTATTGACGGCAGCAGCTTTAACTTATGTAGCAGGAGCTGCATCTGCAATCTTACAGTTATTAAGACTGCTTATGATCTCAAATTCAAGAAGAGACTGATTAACATAGAAAACAAGGGGGAAAAATATGGCATCAACAGTAAGCAGCCGTGAACTCGTAGTTGAGACACTGCTTATGATCACAAGAGATGGGCAATACAGTCATATTGCTTTGAAAAATGTACTGGATCAATACCAGTACCTGGATAAAAAAGAACGGGCATTTATTACAAGAGTTGTAAATGGAACGTTAGAACATATGATAGAGATTGATGCAATACTCAATCAGTTTTCAAAAGTAAAAGTAAACAAAATGAAACCATTGATCCGTACGATCTTAAGAAGCAGTGTATATCAGATGCGCTACATGGACAGTGTGCCGGACCGCGCAGTTTGCAATGAAGCAGTAAATCTTGCGTCAAAACGAGGATTTGTAAATCTAAAAGGTTTTGTAAATGGCGTACTTCGAAATATCAGCCGTAACAAAGATCAGATCAAGATGCCAGATCGAAAAGATACGGTAGCTTATCTTTCCATCACATATTCTCTGCCGGAGTGGGTTGTTGAAAAATGGATCGCAGCCTATGATGAAGATACGGTTGAGACGATGGGAAAAGCCTTCTTAAAAGAAAAGAAGACAACAATCCGCAAAAGCCCAAAGGCAGGAGATACAGAAGCTTTTGTAAAACGTCTGGAAGCAGAAGGCGTGACTGTGGAAAAAGAAGAAGGCATCGATGCAGCATTTTCAATTTCCGGGTATGATTACCTGGAAAAATTACAATGTTTTCAGAATGGTGACTTTTACATACAGGATATTAGTTCCATGCAGGTGGCCGAGTGGGCAGATCCGCAAAAGGGCGACAATATTATTGATGTATGTGCAGCACCTGGTGGAAAATCCATTCACCTTGCAGAAAAGCTAGACGGAACAGGAAGTGTAGAGGCAAGAGATTTAAGCGAATATAAAGTCGGACTTATCCAGGAAAATATTGAGAGAAGCCAATTGACGAATATTACCGCAAAAGCATGGGATGCAAGAGTGTGCGATGAAGATGCGGTCGAAAAAGCAGACATTGTGATCGCAGATCTGCCTTGTTCCGGACTTGGTGTATTCGGACGCAAACCGGACCTTCGCTATAAAATGACTGCAAAGATGCAGGAAGACCTTGAAAAACTGCAAAGAGAAATTTTAGATGTCGTGTATCAGTACGTGAAGCCGGGCGGAAAACTTGTATACAGTACATGTACGATAAATAAAGGTGAGAATGAAGAAAATGCACAGTGGTTCCAGAAAAAACATCCGGAATTTAAAATGGTAAAAGAAAAACAGATGCTTCCGGGAATCGATGCAGGAGACGGCTTCTATATCGCTTTATTCGAAAGGAAGAAACATGAGTAAAAAAGATATAGCTTCTTATAATTATGAAGAGTTGATAGAAGAAATGAACAGAAACGGAGCCAAGTCTTTTCGTGGCAAACAGATTTACTCCTGGCTGCATGAAAAGCTGGTCGACTCGTTTGATGAAATGACCAATCTTCCGAAGAGCTTAAGAGAAGAACTGGAAAAATCTTACGAGATCCGACAGGTTTCGGTTGTGAAAAGACAGATTTCAAAAATGGATCCGACAGAAAAATTTTTGTTTGAATTAGACGATGGCAATATGATAGAGAGTGTTCTTATGAAATACAATTACGGAAATTCCGTATGTATTTCTTCCCAGGCCGGTTGCCGTATGGGATGCCGTTTCTGCGCATCTACGATCGACGGACTGGAGCGCAATCTTACGACATCCGAAATGTTGAGACAGATTTACACAATACAGAAGATCACAGGGGAGCGTGTATCGAATATTGTTGTAATGGGAAGCGGAGAACCGTTAGATAATTACGATAACTTCGTAAAGTTTGTACGTATGATAAGTGATGAGCACGGACTGAATATCAGCCAGAGAAATATAACGGCATCAACCTGTGGCATTATTCCGAATATGCTTCGATTAGCAGAGGAAGGCTTGCAGATCACACTGGCATTATCACTGCATGGATCCAATCAGGAGAAGCGTAAAAAACTGATGCCGGTTGCCAATAAATACGAACTGCCGGATGTACTGAAAGCCTGTGATACATATTTTGAAAAAACAGGACGCAGAGTTACTTTTGAATACAGTCTTGTGAAGGATGTAAATGATCAGGAGGATGATGTAAGAGAATTGACAGCAATGTTAAGCAAACGAAACTGTCATCTCAATCTTATTCCTGTTAATCCGATCAAAGAGCGTGATTTTAAGAAGCCAGACGGCAAAAATGCGCATGAATTCAAAAATAAACTTGAAAAAAACGGAATAAATGTTACTATTAGAAGGGAAAGAGGCTCAGATATCGATGGAGCCTGTGGGCAGTTAAGACGACGTTACAAGACTGCAAAGAAGGAGAGCTAGATGAAAATATATGCAATGACCGATGTGGGTAGAAAAAGAGAAGTCAATCAGGACTTTGTATATGTGACTGACAAACCGGTAGGACCATTTCCGAATCTATTAGTAGTTGCAGACGGAATGGGTGGACATAAAGCCGGGGATTTTGCGTCTAAATATACAGTGAAAGTACTACACGAAGAACTGGAAAAAACATCACTCAAAAAGCCGGAGGATATTCTCAAGGAAGGAGTGTCTGTTGCCAATCATGAATTGATCAAAGCAGCACAGTCAGATGTGAAGCTTGAAGGAATGGGAACAACGCTTGTTGTCGCTACGGTTATTGGAAATACGCTTTATTTTTCTAATGTAGGAGACAGTCGTCTGTATCTTATCAACGATAAGATCAAACAGATTTCGAAAGATCATTCCCTTGTAGAGGAGATGGTACGCCTTGGAGGTATCAAGGCAGAAGAAGCAAAGAATCACCCGGATAAAAATATTATTACAAGGGCGATCGGTGTAAAGGAAGATGTAGAAGCAGATATTTATGAATATCGTCTGAGAAAGGGAGATATTATCCTGATGTGCACAGACGGACTCAGCAACATGGTAGAAGATGAGGACATGTTCAACATCGTGAAGGGGGCCAGAGATATTGTTGAGGCAGTGCATATGCTGATAGAGAAAGCTAACAGTAACGGCGGGCGAGATAATATAGGAGTGGTTTTGGCAGAGCCACTCGCAGATGAGGTGAGTGTATGGTAAAAGACGGAATATTTCTTGGCAACCGCTACGAGGTGCTGAGTAAAATCGGTGCCGGCGGAATGGCAGATGTATATAAGGGGAAGGACACCATGCTTAATCGTTATGTAGCGATTAAGGTGTTAAAGAAAGAATATCGGGAAGACGAGAACTTTGTTCGCAAGTTCCGCAGCGAAGCACAGGCTGCAGCGGGCTTGTTAAACCCGAATGTTGTTAATGTATATGACGTAGGTGAGGACCGCGGCCTCTATTATATGGTTATGGAGCTGGTTGAGGGAATCACTCTGAAAGAATATATTGAAAGAAAGGGCAGATTATCGCATAAAGAGATCATCAGTATTGCGATCCAGATGTGTACCGGTATTGGTGCGGCCCATGCGGCAAATATTATCCACCGAGATATCAAACCGCAGAATGTAATTATTTCCAGAGATGGAAAAGTAAAAGTAACAGACTTTGGTATTGCGAAAGCAGTGACTTCGAATACGATCAGCACGAACGCGATGGGATCTGTACACTATACTTCACCGGAACAGGCAAGGGGCGGTTTCAGTGATGCAAAGAGTGACATTTATTCTATCGGTATTACACTGTATGAGATGGCAACCGGACAGGTTCCGTTTGATGGTGACTCTACAGTAGCTGTTGCGATGAAACATCTTCAGCAGGAGATCACGCCACCGTCAGAGCTGGTGCCGGATATCCCGTACAGTTTAGAGCAGATCATTTTAAAATGTACACAGAAGAACGGCGAGAGACGTTATCCAAACACCACCCAGCTTATACAGGATCTGAAACGATCACTGGTAGATCCGGAAGGCGATTTTGTTGTAATTCCGCCACTTGGAAATGCAGATACGGTCATCATTACCGATGATGAACTGGATGACATTCGCAGTAATTATGATGGAAAAGGTTACGGCGATGATTACGATGATGACGATTATGAAGACGATGGATATAGTAACAGTGGCTATGGTGACGACTACGATGTTGATGGTTACGGCGATGAGACCGGTCGTATAAAGAAAGGCTATGGCGACGATTACGATGATGAAGACGATTATGATGATGGAGATGATCGCAAAAAGTCCCGTAAGAAAAAAGGTGGCGAAGATATCAATCCAGGTATGCGCAAGCTTACAAAGATTCTGATGGCTGTTGTAATTGTGATCATTCTTTTCATTGCAATCTTTGCAATCGGAAAAGCGACAGGTCTTTTCAAAGGATTTGACAAAGGAATTACAGCAGAAGAAGACGATGATAAAGTGAAAGTGCCGAATGTGATCGGAATGACTGAAGAGGATGCAAAGGAAACGCTGAATAAGAAAGGGCTCGGATGTCATGTAAGTTACGAAGAGTCTGAAAAATATGATAAAGGTGTAGTCTGCGACCAGAAGACAGAAGCCGGAAAGGAAGTAGACAAGAATACACGTATCGAGATCGTTGTATCTTCGAAAAAAGCAGAAGAAGAGATTAAAATTCCGAATGTATCCGGTATGGATGAGTCCGAGGCACAGCGTACACTGGAAGCAAAGGGACTGACAGTCGGAACTTCCCAGTTTGTATACAGCGGTCAAGTCGCAGAAGGAGAAGTAATCGAAACAACTCCGGCTGCCGGAACAAGCGTAACTGCAGATCAGGAAGTTATCATGAAAGTCAGCAAAGGGGAAGAAAAACAAGCTGTCCCAAGTGTTGTTGGCAAGTCAGAATCTGAAGCACAGTCAGCGATCAAAGGAGCTGGTCTAAGTGTATCTGCAAAATATGAGTACAGTGACGATGTGGAAAAAGGTTATGTAATATCTCAGTCTCCATATGGTGGTAATAAAGTAAATGCCGGAACGACTGTATATATTGTTGTAAGCAAAGGCCAGAAACCGGAAGACAAGATCCAGGTTAAGAACTTTGCCGGAAGTGATGAGGAAGATCTCCTTGCATGGGCTTCTGAAAATGGATTGAATGCAAGTAAGATACGAGGCGAATACAGCAACAATTACGAAGAAGGAATGATCATTTCTATGACACCATCTTCTGGAAAAGTAACAAAAGGTTCTACGATCCGTTACGTCTTAAGCCTTGGTCAGAAACCGTCAGATGATGACAATGAAGGTGAAACCGAACCGGGTGAAGACTAGAAAATAAGGGCAGAACATTAAAAGTATGAATGGAAAGATTGTAAAAGGAATTGCCGGATTCTACTACGTTCACGTAGTAGAATCCGGTGTTTATGAATGTAAAGCGAAAGGGATTTTCAGAAAAGACAAGATTAAGCCATTGGTGGGAGATAATGTTGAACTGGAAATTTTAAGCGAAGAAGAGAAACTTGGGAATATCATACGTATTATCCCGCGTAAGAATAAATTGATACGACCGGCTGTTGCTAACATAGATCAGGCGCTGGTCGTATTTGCAGTGTGCAAACCAAGTCCACATTATAATCTACTGGACCGCTTTCTTGTCATGATGGAGAGTAAGGAAGTGCCGGTTGTCCTTTGCTTTAACAAAGAAGACATTGCTGAGGAAGAGCAGATTGCAGAGATAGAAAAAGTATACAGCAAATGTGGATATCCATGTGTATTTACAAGTGCGAAAGTGGGAAAAAACATAGATGAGATTAAAAAGCTTCTGCACGGAAAGACAACTGCAATCGCAGGTCCGTCCGGAGTGGGCAAATCATCGATCATCAATATTTTGCAGCCAGAAGCAAATATGGAGACAGGCGGAATCAGTCGCAAGATCGAACGAGGCAAACATACAACGAGACATTCGGAATTATTTCCAATCGACGAAGAGTCCTACATTATGGATACGCCGGGATTCAGCTCACTGTATGTCAATGATTTTGTAAAAGAAGAGTTGAAATATTATTTCCCTGAGTTTGCACCATACGAAGGAAAATGTAAATATAACGGCTGTGATCATATTCACGAGCCGGACTGTGCAGTAAAAAGTGCTGTAGAAGCCGGGAAAATCCACACGATCCGTTATGAGAATTATAAGGAAATGTATGAGGAATTAAAAAATAAGAGGAGGTATTAAGTTATGGAGTACATTTTAGCACCGTCCATTTTGGCGGCAGATTTTAAACAATTAGGAGAGCAGATGAAACTGACAGAGGACAATGGGGCAAAGTACATTCATTTCGATGTAATGGACGGAATGTTTGTGCCGAGTATTTCCTTTGGAATGCCGGTTTTAAAGTCTATTCACAATGCAACAGAGCAGGTGATGGATGCACATCTCATGATCCAGGAGCCGATCCGCTATATCGAAGAGTTCGAAAAAGCCGGAGCCGACATTGTGACTATTCACTTAGAGGCATGTGAAGATGTAGAGGCGACAATCCAGAAAATCAGAGATTGCAACATGAAAGTCGGATTATCTATCTGTCCGGAAACTTCTGAGGAAGAAGTAAAAGGACTGCTTTCAAAAGTAGATATGTTGCTTGTAATGAGCGTGCATCCTGGATTTGGTGGACAAAAGTTCATTCCGGAATCTTTAGATAAAATCCGTGCGATCCGCGCTATGATCAATGAGCAGGGATTAGACGTTGATATTCAGGTAGACGGAGGAATTTACCACAGCAATGTGAAAGAAGTACTGGATGCAGGAGCGAATATTATTGTAGCAGGTTCAGCTGTATTCGGAGGAGATCCGGCAGAGAACACGAAGAAGTTTATGGAGATTTTTAAAGACTATGAATAAAAGAATCGTTATTGTCAGCGGAGGAGAAATTGATGAGGCATTTGCACTGTCTGTTTTGAAAAAAGAAACAGGCTGTGTGATCGGCGTAGATCGAGGAATGGAATTTTTATATCGCCATCAGATCATGCCAAGCTACATTGTAGGGGATTTTGACAGCGTAGATCAAAAAGTAGCAGCTTACTATCGAGAAGAGACCGATGTGCCGATTCGTGAATTTAATCCTGTGAAGGATTCATCAGATACGGAGATCGCGATTCGACTTGCAATGACATTGGGGTGCAAGGAGATGCTTGTTCTTGGAGCAACCGGTGGCAGGATCGATCACTTATGGGCAAATATTCAATCGCTGGCAATTCCGTTTCGCGCAGGCGTAGATGCCAGAATTCTGGATGCAAAGAATTGTATCCGCCTGATCGGTGGAGAGACAGTGATAAAGAAAGATGAGGCGTACGGTCCATATTTTTCTGTATTTCCACTTGGGTCGGAAGTGTATCACTTCAACATCAAGGGTGCAAAGTATCCGCTCACAGATCACACATTGACACCGTACGACAGCTTATGTGTAAGCAATGAGTGGGAAGAAGAGGAAGTGAAGATAAGCTTTATGAATGGAATTGTGATCTTGATGGAGACGAGAGATCAGGCAAAGAATTTTTAAAAAATAGTCCACTAATTTTTTGCTTGAACCTCTAATGTGGTAAGGAGAAGCGCTTGTATGAGCGCTTCTCCTTGTTTGGAATATAGTATGATGGAAAAATTACAACGGAGAGAGTTTGTTTTCAGAGATAGGACTATTCTCAATGGATTTGGAGCGGAGTGACCGTAATCTAAACAGGCTAATCAGATATGCGAAGCTATTTAAATGTGGAGATGTAATGAAAAAGTATCTGGAGGTGCTGGTATGACAAATGCTATATCGGTAAAGGAGTGAAACCATGGCATACAGTGAATTGATCAAAAATTTCAACAAAATACGTGATTACATGCGAGATTTTTATGTCTATGGTTTCAAGAGCAGGGATGATTATACGAAAAAAAGTGCCAGGTCTTATGATGACGAGAAACGTCGGATGGAGAGCTGGCTTGGTGACTATATGAAGTTTCATCAGACCGCTGACGGTAAGAATGTATTTTTGTCAATTGACAGCAGGGTGACCAGACACAATCCATTTTATAAGGCGTGGAAGACAAAGAGCTTTACAGATGGAGATATTACCCTTCATTTTATCATCATGGATATTCTTTCCGAGGGACAAGAACTTTCACTTGGAGATATTGCATCTGAGGTGGACGAATATCTGGCTACTTTTGAACATGCAAGAGTATTTGATGCATCTACAATTAGAAAAAAGCTCAACGAATATGTAGAAGAAGGATTGCTGGTAAACAGGAAGAACGGAAAGACGATGTTATATAGTCGTACAGAAGAGTTTACGATGCCAGGTAGGGAGGTTTTGGATTTCTTTTCGGAAACTGCACCATGTGGCGTGCTTGGATCATTTTTGGAAGATAAAACAGACGATACTGCTGATTATTTTGCATTCAAACATCATTACATAACCGGGGCAATGGACAGTGAAGTTTTGTGTATGATATTGCAAGCAATTCGTGAAAAAAGAAATGTAACAGTTGAAACGATCAACCGTAAGAAAGATCGCATTACGGAAACGAAAGTTGTGCCTCTTCGAGTGATGATCAGTGTACAGAGCGGGAGACAGTATATGATGGCATATGCCCCCTATTATAAACGAATAGCAGCGTATCGTCTTGATAATATTGTTACTATAAAAAATGGAGAGATTTCAGATCGATTTGATGAACTAAGAGATAAGCTGGATAAAATGCAGCAACATATGTGGGGAGTCGCTACAGACAGTCGATCAGGAAATCGCATGGAACATATTGAATTTATAGTTCAATATGAGGATGGAGAACAGCATATACCAAGGCGATTGGAGCGAGAAAAACGGATCGGACAGTTGGAATATATTGATGAGCATACATGTCGCTTTTCTGCCGATGTTTATGATGCAAGCGAATTGATACCATGGATACGTACATTTATCTGTCGAATCACAGATATTTCAATTTCCGATAAGGCTTTGGAAATGCAGTTTAAAAAAGACTTGCAGGCAATGTATGAAATGTATAGATTGGAAGGGGAGGAATGATTATGCTATTTCATGAAATTTACAGTACATATTTTCGAACCGTTGCAAAGATCCTGGCAGAAGCAGTAGAGCATCCGCTTACGACTGGAGAAATCAACGCAATCATTCAGGATTATGCATTTGAAGAAAGCACATTGAATATTCCAGAGTCTTTGGGCATGGGACATTGGCAATTATTGAAAGAAGATGGAACAACCATTCTTAGAAAGAAGCCAACTATGCCACTTACAGTTCTACAGAAACGCTGGGTTAATGCAATCGCATTAGATCCGAGAATGCGTTTGTTTACGGATCAGCCAGTTGTATTTTCAGATGTCGAACCGTTATTTCTTCCAGAAGACATTTGTGTATTCGATAAGTACTCAGACGGTGATCCGTATGAGAATCCAGAATATATTCGGAACTTCCGCTTGATACTGGATGCGATCAAGCATCAGTATCCGATACAAATCGGCATTACAAATCGTCGTGGAAAACAAATAACGACTAGAACGATTCCCGAATATCTGGAATATTCCGAGAAAGATGATAAATTCCGGTTGATTGTAACAGGAAGCAAACTGGGAAATACGATCAATCTTGGCAGAATTATTTCTTGTAAAAAGTGCGAGAATCAACAAGGCGGAAAAATTGGCAAAAGAAATAAGCCACGACCACGTAAAGTGATATTTGAACTGGTTGATGAGCGCAATGCTTTGGAACGTGTTCTGATGCACTTCGCACATTTTGAAAAACAAGTTGAGAAAATAGCCGAACGAAAATATCAGGTGATGTTATATTATGATAAAGAGGACGAAACAGAGATTTTAATTCGCGTTCTTTCGTTTGGACCAATGCTTCGCGTTGTAAAGCCTGTGGCATTTATTAATTTAATAAAGGGCAGATTGTCAGATCAAAAAAGTTGTGGACTGTAAAGTTCGCAACTTTTTTTCCATGATAAAAAGAAGTGGAAGATTTAAACTTGAACCATAGTAAAACATAAGAAAGGATGTGCATGAAATGTTTGAAATAAAGGGAAAAGTTACAACAGCAATTTGCTATGCAAAAGTTGTTGAGGATGAAGCAATCGAGCAGATTAAAAGAATGTGTGATTATGATCTGACAAGGGGAAGCAAGGTGCGGATTATGCCAGATGTCCATGCCGGAAAAGGTTGTACAATTGGGACGACTATGACAATCACAGATAAGATATGTCCGAATATTGTAGGTGTTGATATTGGTTGTGGAATGTATACTGTAAAGTTGCAGGATCAGAAGATTAATTTTGAAAAAATAGATGAAGCATGTCACTATATTCCTTCAGGTATGAATGTATGGGAAGGGAGAATGGAGCGTTTTGATTTAACACAGCTTAAGTGTTATCGATCTTTGAAAGATACAAAGAGATTGGAAAGATCCCTTGGAACACTTGGAGGCGGAAACCACTTTATCGAAGTTGATCAGGCAAAGGATGGCACGTATTACCTAGTCATTCATTCGGGAAGCAGGAATTTAGGAAAACAGGTAGCTGAAATTTACCAACAGCTGGCAATTGATCTGCATTCGGGGAAAGAAGAGTATTTTAAAGAACGAGATGAGATCATTCGGACTTACAAAGAACAGGGAAGAAGGGCAGAAATTCAGGAGGCATTGAAGCACTTAAAAAAGGATTATGAAACCCAGGAGCTGGATGCTCCAGAAGATATCTGCTGGCTTTACGGGTCATTTATGGATGATTATCTGCATGATGTTGAAATTTGCCAACGCTTTGCAAGAAGGAGTAGAGAGCGCATGGCGGAAATTATTATTGAAAGAACCAAAATGACGCGAACAGAAGCTTTTCATACCATTCATAATTATATAGATGTCAAAGAGATGATTCTTAGAAAGGGTGCCATTGCCGCACATTCTGGTGAAAAAGTATTGATTCCGATCAATATGAGAGATGGTTCTGTTCTTGCTGTTGGCAAAGGAAATGTGGAATGGAATAATTCAGCACCACATGGAGCTGGTAGAATCATGTCTAGAACAAAAGCAAAACAGTCCATTGATTTAGAGGAATACAAAGCATCCATGCAAGGTATTTATTCTACTTCGGTGAATGCGGATACATTAGATGAGGCACCAATGGCATATAAATCGCTTGCGGATATCATTGATGTGATCAGAGATTCTGTAGAGATTATCGATATTATGAAACCAGTATATAATTTCAAAGCCTCTGATAGTGAGGTGCCTTGGAAAAAGAGGGGTGACACAAATGAAAGAAAAGATACAGGAGCAGCTTCGTAGAATTGAAGAAGCGGAAAATATAAAAATACTTTTGGCTGTTGAATCGGGAAGCCGCGCCTGGGGATTTGCATCTCCAGACAGTGACTATGATGTGCGGTTTATTTATATCAGAAGGCTAGAGGATTATCTGCGACTGGATACAATTAGAGATGTGATTGAACTACCAATCGATGATGTTTTGGATATCAACGGATGGGATTTGCAAAAGACATTAAGATTATTGTATAAGTCAAATCCAACATTATTTGAATGGTTTTCTTCACCAATTGTTTATCAGAAAACAGAATTTGCTGACGAGTTTCGTGATTTGATGATGCATTATTTTTCATCAAAGAAGACGTTGTATCATTATATTAGTATGGCGGAAGGAAATTATCGGGAATATTTGAAAGGTGATCTCGTTAGAGCAAAAAAATATTTCTACGTTTTGCGCCCGGTACTGGCATGCCAATGGATTTTAGAGTGGGGTACGCCTCCACCCATGTTGTTTTCAGAATTGCTAAAAGCAGAGTTGCCAGTAGAATTAATCGATGTAGTGAATCAATTGCTGGAATTAAAAATGAACTCACCAGAAGTAAAGTTGATTAACAGGATTTCGAAAATAAATGAATATCTTGATGAAAGTATTCCGAGTATCAAAAGTGCAGTGAGATTACTGGATGATAGTCATACACCAGATTGGAGTGAGTTGAATCAATTGTTTTTGCGAGAACTAATGAAGTAGACGTAGATTTTATATGGAAAATCAGTGGAGTTTATGTGTTAAGGCTACCGTAATTGTGGAGTAGCGGGGGAGTGGATTATCATGCCAATTATTATGCCTATTAAGGGTTTACGCAATACAGCCGAGGTTTCAAATAATGCATATAAGGAACAGGAGTTTTACTAGGGTGTTTGATGAGTGAAATAAAAAACGTCATATTATGTGGCGTTTTTTATTATATAATACAGAAAATGAGAAGATTTGGTCAAAGTTTGTCTGAATTTTTTTATAATCCAGATATACAAACAGTGATAAAGATTCAAAACAGGGAGGCACACATGATTACAAACGAAACGAGAACATCAATTAAAAAAAATTTATGGGATGCTTTGGGATTTGTTGGTGTTATATGAAAGGACTAAAATGTATAATAAGCTTCCGGAAGATGAAGAGAAAACAGAACTTGATATTTGGGATTTTATGGGGGACAAATTGTTGGCTGTTCGGAAAGAGTCCATGACAGCGTTTCTTGGAAAGGAAGAACTTTGCAGCAAAATGGAGCAGGTGATAGTATTATTTGGCACGGATAAATAGGCAATTCGTTTTAGATTGATTATAGAATTTGAAAAAAATGATGTATAGAGGGTGAAAGATTGATATAATAAGAGAAAAAGAAATTGGAAGTCAATAATAGCAATTATACGAGACTAACTATTAAAAGAAGTCAAGTATAATGTTGAAATTTTTGAAAAAAGTGGCAATGACTTTTCATTGCAATCAGAACCTTGAAAATTGCATGACAAATAGAGCATCAATAAAGGTGCTCTGAAAAAGAAGATATGAATTAGAAAAAGAAGAGCTTACGATGCGTATAATTGCCCCGTCTTTTGTAAATGGAAAATGACACGCACAAGTTTCTTTGCAGCATGAGACATAGCAACATTGTAATGCTTACCTTCTGATATTTTTTTTGAAAGATAAGCATTAAATAAAGGATCCCAGTGACAGACATACTTTGTCGCATTATATAGGGCATATCGCAAATACCTGGAGCCTCTTTTTTCCATTCTAGAATGAGAATTATTAAGTTGTCCGGATTGATATGTTGATGGGGATAATCCAGCATATGCTAAGATTTTATCAGGTGACTCAAATCTATCGAAGTCACCTATTTCAGCAAGAATCATAGCTCCCATACGATAACTAATTCCAGGAATACTTAGGATAGGTGGATTGAGCTTGTCCATTATCGTCTGAATTGCACTCTCGATTTCAGCGATTTCTGAATTAAGTTCCTGAATAAGTCGTATGGTATGCATTAGCTCTAAAGTCTTAGCAGGCATATTTGAACCGATTGAGCTCCTTGCAGTGTTTCTGAAGAGAATTGCTGTTTCTTTATCATAGCGGCCTTTTGAAGCTGTTTTCAAGAGGTTTGTGAGACGAGTTAAATGAGCCGAAGCAACATGCGTAGCACTAGGAAATTCAGATAATAATGCATATACGGAAGCCATATGTAGTGTTGGAACTAGATTTTCTAATTCCGGGAAAAGAATACAAACGAGTCTAGAAATAGAAACCTTTAGAGCAGATCGTTCCTTAACTTTATCAAAACGGTAACGAGTTAATGACTTTAATTCTTCGTTGTGATAAGATGTGTCTGAGTAGGACTTTAAGTTCACATCAGACATTAGCATGGAAGCAATCGTGCGGGCATCTACTTTATCCGTTTTCGTCTGTCTAAGGCTTTGACTTTTTCTGAATAGATTTGTATGTAGCGGATTGATAACATAGGTGGTCAGACCTTTATCAATGAGATATCCAAGAAGATTGTAATTGTAATGTCCGGTGGCTTCTAGTCCTACTTTTACTTGAGATGGATCGTTAGTAGTTGATTCAATTTTGTGATATAGGTCATCAAAGCCTTCTAAGTTGTTTGGAATGGTGAATGGTTTAAAAAGAATCTCACCATCCGAGTTTGTGATGAAACAATCATGTTTGTTTTTAGCAACATCAATTCCTATGTAAATCATATAGGACCTCCTTAAAATGTTTTGATACTGTTTTAAGATCCACAGAGCTCCTTGTGATTGTAACCTACTTCTTGATAAACCGTCATGCGGTAACTAACTGATTAACAAATGAACAAAGAGACTGTGGTTGGAGCCTCGTATAAACCATGTTGTGGTCAAGTTTTTTTGTAACACTTGTGGCTAAAAAATAGCTCTTATCA
>JAUNTC010000101.1 GCA_030538915.1 Lachnospiraceae bacterium
ATAATCAGCTAACTGTTCACCATACAAGGGATGTGAAAATTTCACCTGACATTTCTTATTTTTTCTGTCATAGCGAATCGCCATCGGAACAATCTGTCCTCCTACTTTATGTGCTACTTCTATAATGCCCCATCTCATAGGCAACATCAGCATGTTCTCTGTCAGATTCCATGTTCCCTATGGAAACCACAAAACAGATTGTCCACGGTTCAAATACCGTAATATTTTATTCTTAACTTCTGCTGTTTCTTTTTTATTTTTTCTGTCTACCCAAATTGTACCAAGCAGATTGAAGAATATCCGGTCAATCAAATATAATTTTTGTTTTCCAAGTAGCGTATAATTTTTTCTTCCAATTGCCCTTGTTGCTAAGGGGATGTCTGAAAACTGTGAATGGTTACAAGCATAAATTACTGGTTTATTGGGAATCAGCTCACATGCATTGACTACCTTTACTTCGTATCTGATTTTTAAACCGGATAATGGCAATATAACCGGAAACAATATATCCCTTACTCTATCATTCCATCTTTTCTTTTTCATAAAAATATCGTCTCAAATTCTCTGCTACATTTTTCTTGTCGAGATCCAATTCCTTCTGGATATATTCCCTGCTGTTCAAGCTGGTTTCCTTCAGGACATTTTTCTTTAAGCGCAAACTGCTCAATGATCTCACGACTGCTTCATATTCTCGCTCTTCGTCCGTTTTCTTGGTCAGATATTCTGCTTCAAATACATCGTGTTTCCAATTCAGCTTACGAAATGTATCTGCCACATAAAAATCCACAAAATATTGTCCAATATCTCCATATTCGTTTCTCTTCATCGGGACAAGATGACGTTCCATCATATGGTAAACTGCTGTTGCCATCTGATCCCGTACATAGCTGCTCATGGATTTTATCCGATATTTTTCACTCTCTTCTTTTCCCGGATAATAATCCTGTATGTTCAAATCAAGATTTCTTACATCTATCGGATTCCCGACATCCAGATATGCCACGTTATTCTCATAATCTTTTACCAGAGCAACCGGAACAATCTTTTTTCCGGTCTTTAATGCCAGATTCACCGGACCGTCATAGAGTGGTTTTATCAATCTGTTTAAATCATAATTGTGCGAACCCTCCGGGAATATCAGAATGCTTTGTGTCTGTAATACACGTTCCATTTTTGCAGGAAGCGCACTTCTCTCTTTCTGATTCAATACCCCGAAAACAATCATTCCATTCAGCCAGGAAAGATATGCCTCTGGGTTATAATTCAATGTTTCTACAGATCCCAGTATCAGATACGCATTACGGTCGATAATGTTTAGCATAGTTTCAATATCTTCCGGACAGACATGAGTTCCCACAAAAATATAACTTTCATCTTTGTCCAGCTTCGGATATCGCTCGACAACAATATTGTTAGCATTCTTTTTCGTTGACAGTAGGTAATTCGATAAAGGTATTCTGTCTGGTTTCAGATTTCTGTAATACTCTTCATCACTGGCATAATCCGGTGTATCTGCTCTTATAATCGTTGCATTTGTAAAAATATTGCATAGTTTACGAAAAGCTCCGTTTGTCTTTCGCCTCAGGAAAAGACCAGTGTCAGTGGTAAAATGGTCTACATCTTTTGTATTCAGTTGGTTGATAAATAAATTTTTATAATGTTTCATCTATTTTCTTCATTACTATCCTTTGTTTCTTCATCAGCGCAGCTTTTTGCATCGCAATAATTCTGAATTCTTTCTTCTCTATGTTTTTTATAATGTCTTTTCCTATAATCCATAATTACAACTATTACGCCCAGTACTGCTAAATTAACACTCACACCTAATATATCTACTTCGTGCTCACAAACCAAATTGATATAAACAGTATTTATTACTTTCCACAAAATAATCAAAACACTTGCGATTTCTATCGAGTCAGCCATTACTTTATGTGCTAAAGGTTCGTCCGATATATATTCTTTATTATCTCTAAGCAATATTCCTTTTTTCTTGTTCCATTCTTCATTGTTCTCTACGCATGTCTCATTTCTGTTGTTTTTCCTACGCATCTTCAGCATATAAGATACTTCTTCCAATATCATTCCAACTCCATATGAGCAAAAGACAAAGACAATAATAGAACTATCTCCAACCTCCCAAAATGTATCTACAAGGTCAGAATAATATGTTATCAGAATCACAAGCCCACCTGTAATTAATCTTACCAAACAATCATATAAACTTAATTTTTCTATGAGTTCATCCATTATTCTTAATCTCCTGTATCTTACTTTTTCAATTATTGCATATATTCCAGTGCTCTATAATCTACTTTTCCGCTTTGCGTTACTGGCATTTTTTCAATTATATTAATTTCCCCCGGGACTGCATATTCTGGCAATTCTTTTCTCAGCGTATCTGCTATTCGATTCATATCACATTTTTGATCATCTTCAAGTACTATATATGCTCTGGCAACATGAACTCTTTTTTCATCTTCAACGACATTCACTGCTGCCTGATTTATCCCTTTACATTTTTTCAATACATTCTCAATTCGGTCTGGAAATAATTTATAAACAATTCCATCTGCTCCTCTGGTGATATATATTCTTTTTATTCTTCCTGCAAAATATAGGAATCCATCTTTTTCTACATATCCCAAATCACCTGTATGAATCCACTTCTCTCCATTTTTAATCCAGATTGCTTTTTCTGTCTCTTTTATATCTTTCACATATTCCTGCATTATACTAGGTGATGAAAAGCAGATTTCTCCCTTTTCTCCATAGCCTAGTTCTTCTTCAGTTTCCGGATTGATGATTTTCACATTTACCTTTGGAAGCGGAATTCCTAAAGAACCTGACTGATTACACCGATTCATATTGGTACAAACTGTTGCTCCTAATTCTGTCATTCCATATCCTACTGTATACTCCACTGTAGCATGACACTTGGCAAGAATCTCATTCAGCTTTTTTTCTTCTTCATCAGAAATTGCGCCACCGCCACCAGCTAATGTTTTTAACCATCTCATATTGCCTTTACATGATTTCATAATCGCAGAAATAAAAGCTGGTCCTATAATCATATGTTCTGGCTTCTTTTTCATCATAGCTTTAGCAACAGCATCTGCATTCGGGTCAATCTGCAGAATCCCCTCCAATCCCAAAACAAGTTGTGTATGAATTCCAACAGTAATTCCAAATCCTAAGAATGGCGGAATTGCATTTAGTACTCGCGAATTTGTCGTTAATCCCATATCTGCTAATTTATACTGAAAAGCCACTGCATTTAAGCTATCATTCGTATGCAATACCCCTTTCGGTTCACCTGTAGTGCCACTTGTATACACAATAACTGCAGGCATATTCGGCTGATATCTTTCTTTTTTAAGAACTATTTCCTTTGACCCTTTTTTTAGGAACTCATCCAGACTGTTGTCTCGGCAACTTTTCTGTTTTACAATCTGTTTTAATGGAAATGGCATGGAATTCCAAATTGGGAGACATATAATTTGTTCTGCTTTCATTTTGGATTTAATCTCTTTTACTTTATCTTGAACGTTCTCAAGATATAAAAGCATTTTAGAACCCACTTCGTCTGTTTGCTTTAATATCTCTTCTGCATTCAATGTCAAATAAATCAAATTTACAATTGCTCCAAGTTGGTTTAAAGCATATATACTGTAAATTGTCTCCGGAGTATGAAGTGACATAATCGTAACAACATCCCCTTTTTTTATTCCGCAAGCTTGAAATGCTTTTGCAAATTCATTTACTTTTTCAAAAAAAAGTTTATAACTAATCTTTTTTCCAAAATAATTCAGCGCTGTATGACTTAAGTTTGATTGATTTTCCTGGTATATCAAATCATACATTGTACATTCTGGAAGCTTTTCCTGAATTGCTTCTTCACTGTAATATTTCAGCCATGGCTTATTTACGGACGGAAATCCCGTCTGCTCTGTCTGTCTGTCTGTGTGTCTGTGAAATCATATTTCTCTCATTCTCCTTTGTCAAACTCAATCTTTTTTCATCTTTTACAGTGCTCTGTAATCTGTCTTTCCGCTCTGTGTAAGCGGGATTTCATCTAATATAATGTATTTTCCAGGAACAGAATGAGATGGCAACATCTTTCTGCAATGCTCTTTCACCGTTTCCAGGATATTTTCTTTCTCGGATTTTTTCTCCAACACAAGATATGCAATCTGTTCTTTTACAAGTTTTCCTTCCATTCTTACCGTAACTGCACATTTTTTCACATTTCCCAGTTCCATTAAAACCATCTCTGTCCTTGCCGGAAATACCTTATATAAAGTGCCATCTTCTCCCTGTGTCATGTAAATGCGCTTCATGCGGCCTTTAAAATGTACAAAGCCATCCTGATCTACCCATCCAAGATCTCCGGTATGAATCCACTTCATTCCATCCTCATGCTGACGGATCGTCTCGCCAGTTTCTTTTGGATTCTGATAATATTCTTTCATCTGGCTTGGTGTATGGAAGCACAGCTCACCTACTTCACCATACGACAATTCTTTTCCCGTCTCCGTATCCACAATTTTTACAATTGTCTTACATAACGGAATGCCCAGTGTATTTTCTCGATATACATTGTTCAATCCTGTTGTCACGGTTGCTGCAAATTCTGTCATTCCGTATCCGGTAATATATTTTGCATCCGAACCATGCTCTGCCAGATATGTATTTACCATTTCTTCCTGCTGTGGTGTCATAGATTCTCCACCGCCTGCCAATGTGATACAATGGCTCATGGACTTTCCCTGCATGGCATCAATGATCTGAAGAATATTGGTCGGTGCTGCCACAAAATGATTTGGTCGGCATTTTTTATATAATTTTGTGAGCACTACGGCATCAGGATTTGGACTAATTACTTCCTCTAATCCAATCGTCAATGGCATATGTACATTTAAACAAAATCCTATTGCCAAAAAAGGTGGCATAAATGTAAGAATTGTTTCACCTACTTTGAATCTCATTCCGGAATATCGATACTGAAATGCCACTGCATTGATATTGTCATTTGTCAGAACCACTCCTTTCGGTTCTCCTGTAGTACCACTGGTGTAAACCAGAACCGCCGGTTGTTCTTCTTTCCACTGTACTTCTGCTGCCTGTTTCTGCTCTGCATATTTTTTTATAAATGAAGGATAGGTCAGCACCTGTTTTCCGTCATTGTGAAGTTTCTTTTTCTTCATCTTCACAATAGCTTTCATCAGCCACGGCATACTGGACTCTACCGGAAGGATAATCATCCTCTCCGATGTTAACCGCTCCTGAACATGTATCACTTTTTCTGCTGCAATATCCAATACAATAATCGCTTTTGAATTCGTTTTTTCTACCATCTGGACAATCTCATCTTCTGATAAAGATAAATATCCCATATTGGCAACTGCACCTATGTAATTCAATGCATAGATACAATATATTGTCTCCGGTGTAATCAAAGACAAAATGGTAACAATATCCCCACATTTAATCCCTGCCATCGTAAACGCATCCGCTATTTCCTTTATATGTTCGAAAAGTTTCTGATAAGTGATCCTTTTTCCAAAATAATTCAGAGCGATGGATTCCATATGATTTTGATTATTTTCATACAGATATCTATATA
>JAUNTC010000018.1 GCA_030538915.1 Lachnospiraceae bacterium
TATTATCGCGGGGTGGAGCAGTCTGGAAGCTCGTCGGGCTCATAACCCGAAGGTCGTAGGTTCAAATCCTGCCCCCGCAATCTGCCCAGATAGCTCAGTCGGTAGAGCAGAGGACTGAAAATCCTCGTGTCGCTGGTTCGATTCCGGCTCTGGGCATTTTGTTTGCAGTAAAATGCTTACAATGGAATAAGGGCGTGTAGCTCAGGTGGTAGAGCACTTGACTTTTAATCAAGTTGTCCGGGGTTCGAATCCCCGCACGCTCATAGGAATGAGAGAGAAGTGGTATATTGTACTGCTTCTTTTTTTTGAAATTAATTGACAAAAAGGAAAAGTTTGTATATGCTTAAGTTGTACCAATAAAAGGGAGTAACTGGCATCAATTGATGATGTTTACGATGTCGTCAGTACGATGAGAAATCATCCGTATCGTAATGAAATGGTGAGACTTTTATTGCATA
This sequence comes from Lachnospiraceae bacterium, assembly GCA_030538915.1. Classification (GTDB taxonomy): domain Bacteria; phylum Bacillota; class Clostridia; order Lachnospirales; family Lachnospiraceae; genus Dorea_D. Next base: position 459 of record JAUNTC010000018.1, read on the forward strand.
TTTTATATGCAATAAGTCTCTTTTTTTATTGTTTTATTTCAATATCAGAGGAAGCTTTTTGCAGGAAAGGTGGAAGGAATATGTTGACAAAAGAACAGGCAAGTAACAATCAGAAAAAATATGGATGGAATGAACTGGTAGAGGGAAAGAAAAAAAGTATACTTCAGATTTTTCTTGAACAGTTTAAAGATTTTCTTGTGATCATATTGATCATTTCTGCTATTGTTTCAGGCATTTTAGGAGATGCTGAAAGTACAGCAGTTATTCTGTTGGTAATTACGATGAATGCGATCTTAGGGACTGTACAGACAGTCAAGGCGGAGCAATCGTTGAAAAGTCTGAAGCAGTTGTCTGCGCCGGAGGCGAAAGTTGTTCGAGATGGAGTTTTGATGAAAATCCCTTCAAGGGAAGTTACAATTGGAGATGAAGTGATCATTGAAGCGGGTGATTGTATTCCGGCAGATGGAAAGCTTATAGAGACAGCGAGCCTTAAGGTGGATGAGAGTGCATTAACCGGTGAAAGCTTATCGGTTGAGAAAAATCTGGAAGAGGTCGATCCGAATGCGCCGATCGGTGATCGTACGAATCAAGTATTTTCCGGAAGTTTTGTTACATACGGTCATGGACGCTTTGAAGTAACGTCCATTGGAATGGAAACAGAAGTCGGAAAAATTGCTTATTTATTGAAAAATACATCAGAGAAGAGAACACCGCTTCAGAAAAATCTGGATGATTTTGGAAGAAAGTTATCCATAATGATCCTTGTTTTATGTGGATTATTATTCATTTTAAGTATCATGCGTGGGGATAATATTTTAAATGCATTTCTTTTTGCAGTTGCATTAGCTGTTGCTGCAATCCCGGAAGCATTGAGTTCGATTGTGACGATCGTTTTGTCATTTGGAACGCAGAAAATGGCGAAGGAGCATGCAATCATTCGAAAGCTGCAGGCGGTAGAAGGACTTGGAAGTGTTTCTATCATCTGTTCTGATAAAACAGGAACACTTACACAGAACAAGATGACAGTGGAGGATTATTATATTTATCCAAAACGAGTGAAGAGTGAGGCGTTTGATTTTGAAAATGCTGATGAGAGAGAGTTGCTGACAGCAAGTGTTTTATGTAACGATGGTGTGATCAACGAAGGACAGCAAATCGGTGATCCAACGGAGACAGCACTTTTGGCTGTGCTTGAGAATGAGAAACACAACACATACAATGTTAATGATATAAGAGAGACGTATCCGAGATTATCCGAGATTCCATTTGACAGCGACCGTAAAATGATGTCTACAGAACATTTGTGTGATGGAAAATATATCGTATATGTAAAAGGCGCAGTAGATGTCTTATTAAAGCGTATTACACATATTAGACATGCAGGAAGCAATGAAGCAACGATTATAAGTGAAGAAGAAAAAATGTTTATCGAGAAGCAGAATATGGAATTTTCCAGAGATGGACTCCGTGTGCTTGCATTTGCTTACAAAGAGTTAGATGCTCAAAAAGAGCTTTCGGAAGAGGATGAAAATGATCTGACATTTCTTGGCATGATAGCTATGATGGACCCTCCGCGTCTGGAGTCGAAGGCGGCTGTAGAAGAGTGTAAAAAAGCAGGAATTCGACCGATCATGATCACAGGAGACCATAAAGTAACAGCTGCAGCTATCGCAAAGCGAATCGGTATTATCGACAATGAATCTCAGGCCTGTGAAGGTGTTGTGATCGAAGATATGTCAGATGAAGAATTAAAATCCTTTGTTGAAGGCATTTCTGTATATGCACGTGTATCTCCGGAGCATAAAATCCGAATTGTTCGTGCTTGGCAGGAAAAAGGAAATATTGTCGCTATGACTGGTGACGGAGTCAATGACGCGCCGGCATTGAAGCAGGCCGACGTTGGAGTTGCAATGGGAATCACAGGAAGCGAAGTATCTAAAGATGCAGCATCTATGGTTCTTACGGACGATAACTTTGCTACGATCGTAAAGGCTGTGGAAAACGGAAGAAATTTATATCAGAATATTAAAAATGCGATCCAGTTTTTATTATCCGGAAATTTTGCAGCTATTTTAGTTGTACTGTGTGCATCGTTGACCGGACTGCCACTTCCATTTGCGCCGGTGCATCTTCTCTTTATTAACCTGCTAACTGATAGCCTTCCGGCTATCGCATTGGGATTAGAGCCTCATAATAAACAGGTGATGATGGAAAAACCAAGACCAATCAATGAATCAATTTTGACAAAGCGTGTTTTAGGACAGATAGGCATAGAAGGCTTTGTAATCGGTCTTATGACGATGATCGCGTATTTGATCGGCTACTGGCAGGGCGGGGCTTTATATGGCAGCACAATGGCTTTTGCGACACTCTGTACGAGCCGTCTCGTTCATGGATTTAACTGCAAAGCAAAAGAGCCTACGTTGTTTACAAAAAGATTTCTCAACAACAGATACCTTATTGGTTCTTTTGTAATCGGACTTGTGCTGATCACAGGAATTTTAGTGACGCCGTCAATGCATGAAATTTTTAAAGTTGCAATGCTGGATTGGAAACATTTCGCAATGATCTATGGTCTGGCGTTATGTAATCTTCCAATTATACAGGGAATCAAGTGGATACAGAAGGCGTAGATTATTGAAATACACAGGTCAATCTGCTATACTAGATAGGATAGATATCTATATACATTATAGAGAAAATCATAGATATTTTCCGGAGGAAGATCATGAATAATGAAAAACCACTTGTAATAGTTCTTTCGAGAAACTATTCTACAGGATTAGGTGTTATAAGATCATTAGGCCAGGCAGGATTTGATGTGGAACTGATCGCCAGTACGAAGAAACGCGGAAGTTCGATCATAGCCTCATCAAGTAAATATGTAAGTCATACGATAGAAGTTGTCTCACCTAAGATACAGGAAGACAAAGGAAATGAGATAGTGGGTCATCTTTTGGCGCTTGCAATCAGAGGTGGAAAACCGGTACTGTTTCCGACGGATGATTTTACAATGATGATAGTAGACAAGTATCAAGATATATTGAAAAAATATTATTACATACCGACCGTGAACGATCCAGAGCAGACGATCACGAATCTGATGGATAAGCGTGTGCAGACAGCCTATGCGAAGAAGTGCGGAATGCGCACGCCAAAGGAGTGGATTATTTCTTTAAGAGAGGAGAAACTTGCAATTTCAGAGGATATCGAGTTTCCATGTTTTGTTAAACCGCTGCAAAGCGTGTCCGGCAGAAAGGTGGAGATGCGAAGGGTCGATGACCGGAAAGCACTGGAAATGCATCTTAAGAAAATGCAACAGTATTTCAAAGATCGAGATGTTCTGATTCAGGAATTTCTTACCATTGACAAGGAGTATGATCTCTCCGGCGTATGTTTTGGAAATAAGATATTTATTCCGTCGGTGATTGAAAAAACGCATATTTCCAATCATGAGAAGGGCGTTACAATGTGTGGAAAGATGGTTTCCTGCGAAGTGCTTGGTGACATGATGGAAAATATAAGGAAGTTTCTTAAATTGTTGGGATACAATGGAATGTTTGACATGGAGTTTACAAAATGTGGAGACAACATTTATTTCAACGAGATTAATTTAAGAAGCGGAGGTCCGAATTATTTTTACTGCTTAAATGGTGTAAATCTTCCAGCCATATTAGTGGATGAGATACTTGGTACAGAGCATGATCCTGAAAGAGAGACAGTTCGCGAATATGGAAAATCATTTGTATATGAGAAGGTCGCATGGGAGGATTATATTTATTCTTTTATGACGAAGGATGAATTAGAGCAATGTATCAACGATGCGGATTACACATTACTTGTCAATGATGAGGATCCAAAGCCGGGCAAACATTTCAAACGCAGGATCCGGCTCAGTGCGATCAAACAAAAACTGAAAATGATGGTAGGTAGAACAAATGGCTAAGAAGAAAGCAATTGTAATAGGGAGAAATTATGGTAATATACTCGCTACTGCAAGAGCACTTGGTAAGGCTGGGTATGAAGTAAATGTTATAAAAATATTTGAAAAAAAGCCGAAGTGGAGCAGCTTTCTGCGCTCCATGAGGCCAGACAAATACAGCAGATATGTCAAAGAATACACGGAATGTCTGGTTGGAAACCGTGGCGAGAAGCTGCTGGAAGTACTACTGGGCATGGCAGAAAAGGAAAAACAAGTATTGTTTTCCGTAGATGACTATGCGGTATATCTGGTCGATACATATAAAAAAGAATTGTTGAACGATTATAGCATTGCAAGTATACGAGATAATGACAAATCGATCGCAGAGCTTATGAATAAGGAAGAGCAGAAAAAACTGGCGTGTGAGATACATATGCCGGTCTTAAAGAGTGTGTTACTTCAGGCAGAAAATGGCAATTTTGAAATTCCAAAGGAAGTGGCATATCCTTGTTTTGTAAAACCTTATATGAGCATTCCGGGAACAAAGAATCTGATGAGAAAATGTGCGACCAGGAAAGAGTTGGATAAGAGTCTGGAGCAGTTTTTGAAAAAAGGTGCGTTTAAAGTTCTTGTGGAAGATTATATAGAGATTAAAGAAGAGTATTCCATTCTTGGAATCCGCACGAATGAAGTGGTATGTGCGCCTTGTGTATTTAAAGCAAAGGCAAGAGGGCATAAGGGGCGAAAAGGTGTTGCCATTACTGGTGAGACAGTAGATAGTAAGCGATTTCTTCCATTTATTGAAACGTGCTGTAATTATGTGAAAGCACTGGAATACAATGGAATTTTTGATATAGATCTTGCTGAAGATACGGACGGCAATCTGTATTTTTTTGAAATTAATTTTAGAGCCGGAGCGTCGATCCATGTATTTACACAATCCGGTATAAATCTTCTTGCAATTTTGGCAGATCATCTGCTGGAGGGGACGAAGATCGACACTGCACGTTTATCTGCGAAGAGTGGTGTAACGTTTGTCAGCGAGAAGGTGCTGCTTGAAGAATATGTAAGTGGCGATGTGCGAAGAAGTAAAATGAAAGCATATTTAAATCATGCAGATGTATGTTTTATTAAAGATAAAGAGGATCCCAAACCATATAGTTATTTCAAAAGATACTATATAATTGCTTTTGCAATGCGGGTTTTATATAAAATAAGAAGTAAGATTAGAAAATAAGGAGAATAAAAGTGGCTGTATTATTTGATGATGTCGAAAATGAAAAACAACTTGTAGTTATTCTTTCGAGAAATTATTCAACTGGATTAAGTGTAGTCAGAGCTTTAGGAAGAACCGGATATGAAATAGACCTTGTAGCAAGTGCTCTTCATGAAGGGGGCTCCAAAGGAATTGCTGCCAGCCGTTATGTGCGTAACAGTGTAGAGATTGTATCAAAAAAACTGAATGATGGCGGAGAGGAACGTATTTTAAATGAACTTTTAAAATACAAAAATAAAGAGAAACAAAAACCAATCCTGTTGCCGACCGATGATTTTACGGCAGCAATTATGGATACTAATAGAGAGGCTTTAAAAGATATTTTCCTCATGCCGGGAATAAACGAAGTGGGACAGGGAAGCATTATCCATTATATGGATAAGTCTGTTCAGGGAGAAATCGCAAGAAAAACAGGTTTTTTAACTCCATCGGAGTGTACAATTGACTTAAGAGGAGAATTTTTCAACATTCCAGAGACAATAAATTATCCTTGTTATGTGAAACCATTACAGAGTTTCCGTGGCTATAAGCAGGAAATGAAAAAATGTGATACATTAGACGAACTGAAAGAACATCTGACAAAGATGAAAGAGAAGCTTTCAGACAGAACTGTTCTTGTGCAGGATTTCCTTGAGATCGAACAGGAGATCAATGTGGAAGGTGTTTCTTTTGATCAGGAGGTTGTTCTTCCTGGTGTTGTTGTGAAAGATATTGTTGCAAAAAATGAAAGAGGAGTTACGCTTGCAGGTAAAATTCTTTCTTTTGATGAATTCGGATCTTTAAAAGAGGATCTGACCCGTTTAGTAAAAGAATATCATTACAACGGTCTGTTTGATATTGATATCAACATCGTAAATGGAAAATATTATTTCAGCGAGATGAACTTACGAAGTGGTGGAACAAACTTTGTTTATCTCGGAAGCCAGGTTAACCTTCCGGCAATATTTGTAAAACAATTACTGGGAGAAAAGATTGATTTCCAGAGTACAAAAGTAAAGGATTTCAAAAAGAAATATGTATACGAAAAGATGGTATGGGATGAATACCTGCACGATAACATGTCTAAGAACAGATGTTTAGAGCTTATCGAGGGAGCGGATATCCGTAACTATGCCACTGAGGATGATCCGTTGCCGGATATGCATTTTGCACAGGAGATGAAGGATGCTGATTTCGAAAAGACGAAAAAAGCAAACCGCAAAGCGTGTATTGAGGAAGCAATGGAGGCGACCGGATGGGATGAAGCGTATGCAAAAGAGCAGATCAAGGACGCCAGAAAACGACTTGGAATCACATATAAAAACTATAAGAGATACAAGTTGTGGGAGTATGCACCGGAAGAGCAGGCAGAGGCATATGAAAGATTAAGAGCAGAAAGACAGCTGGAAAAAGCGCAGAAAAAGCATATGGAACTGCGTGAACACGAAGAAGATCTATCAGAGAAAAATCTGGAGAGAATCAAGGAATTTGAAGAAAAGCTTATCAAGATGGAAGCGGAGGAAGGACAGCTTGTCGTTATTCTTTCGAGAAACTATTCAACCGGTATCAGTGTGATCCGTTCCATCGGCTCAGCCGGATTTACAGTAGACCTTGTTGCAAGTGCTTATAGAAGAAATGCATCTGCTATGGCAAGCGCCAGCAAGTATGTAAGAAACAGTGTAGAAGTTGTATCGAAAAAAGTAAAGAATGGTGACGATATCGGACTGATCCGTGCGCTTATGGCTTATGCTGGCAAGACAAAGACAAAGCCGATCCTCTTCCCGACAGATGACTATACAACATCTATCATGGATATGAGTAAAGATATTTTAAAAGATGTATTTATCATGCCGGGAATCGAAAATGGACCGAAAGGGTATCTTACAAAGATGATGGACAAGATCGTTCAGGCAGAGATTGCGAGAAAAGTAGGATTCAACACACCGAAGAGCTGGGTGATTTCTCTTAGAAATGCAATTTTCACATTGCCAAACGATATTCAATATCCATGCTTCTGTAAACCGATCGAGAGTGTTACCGGATACAAAAAAGAGATGGCTGCATGTAACAGTGAAGCAGAGTTAAAGAGACATTTGAGAAAGTTGAGAAGAAACTTTGCAAACCGATCCGTTCTCGTACAGGAATTTTTGAATATTGATAACGAAATAGACCTCTCCGGAGTATGTTTAAAGGATGATGTGATCATTCCGGCAATCATCAAGAAGACAAATGTAGCACAGTATGAAAAAGGTGTTACATTGGCAGGAAAAGTAGTTCCGTTTGAAGAACTAGGAGAGCTGCAGGAAAAAGTAATCGCATTGATGAAAGAAATCCGCTATTATGGAATGTTTGACTTAGAGTTAAATGTTGTTGAGGATAAGATTTATTTCAACGAGATCAACTTCCGAAGCGGAGGACCGAACTACTCTTACTTCGCAAGTGGAGTCAATCTTCCGGCATTGTTCGTCAAAGACGCGCTGGGTGAGAGCCACACAGAGGAAGAAGAAAAGGTAAGCGAGTATGGAAAATCATTCGTCTACGAGCAGGTAGCGTGGGATGATTATATCCATGGATTTATGACAAAGAGAGAATTGAATAAGACGATCGATTCTGCAGACGTTACACTTTTATGTAATGCAGATGACCCGGCGCCGGGTGATATGTACATGAAGCGCGTGAAGAGGAGAGCAAAAAGAAAACGTCTTTCCAATAAAAAGAAAGCCGTGAAGAGAACAATTAAAAAAATGCTTTTCCCGACATTGCGTAAGATCAAACATCGACTGCTCGGATATCCACAGACGAAGAAGAAAAATGCAAGAGATCCGCAGTCTGCAAGACCAAGAGTTATTGTATCCGGACGTAACTATTCCAGTAACTTATGTATCGCAAGATCATTAGGGAAAGCAGGATACGAAGTAGAAGTTTTAAGAATCTTCCAGGTTCGACCAAAGAGAAATAATCTGATGAAGATCATGAAGCCGGATGCATACAGCAAATATATTAAAGCATATCATGTCTGCGTTTCCAGAAGACGAAGCAAGCGAATTGTAAAAGCATTGATTAAGATCGCCGATCTTGAAAGAAAGCAGCTTTTAGTCCCGGCAGATGACCTTGTTGCAGCAATCGCGGATGATTTCTATGATGAACTGAAAGAATATTACATCATGCCAAATGTGGATGATACCGCCGGTGAGATCAACCGACTGATGGCTAAAGGAGAGCAGAAAGCACTTGCAAAAGAAGCAGGATTACCGGTACTTAACAGCTGTGTGATCCAGACATTAGGTGGAAAATTTGAAATCCCGGACAGTGTGACTTATCCATGCTTCATCAAGCCAAACGTAAGTAAGAACAGTGCGAAGAGTAAGATGAGAAGATGTGACAGTCAGGAAGAATTAGAAGAAGCTATGATTAAGCTTTCCAAAAAGAAAGATGTGGAAATGCTTGTAGAAGATTATGTTGAGATCAAGAAAGAATATTCGATTCTTGGTGTTTCCACAAAACATGGTGCTAACGGACCGGCATTTTTCGTTGCGGAAGAAGGCGGTCAGGAAGAGCACAGAGGCGTTGCTGTGCGTGGTAAGATATTAGAAGTAAGCGAGCAGCCGGAACTTGTGAAAGAGATGGTTGATTTTGTAAGCAGTCTTAAATTCGATGGCCTTTACGATATCGACTTGATCGAGACAATGGACGGTGAGTTCAAGTTTGTAGAGATCAATATGCGATTCGGTGCATCTGGATGTGCATTTACAGACTGTGGCATAAACCTTCCGGGAATGTTTGCAGATTATATGTTAGAAGACAAGCCGATCGATTTCGATTGTAAGATAACAAAAGCCGGAAGCACATTTGTAAGTGAAAAAGTTCTGATCGAGGAATATATGAAGGGAAGACTTTCCAAGGAAAGTTATAAAGAAATTTTGACAGATACAGACATTCATATGATCATGGATGATGAGGATAAGAAACCTTATAATCACTTTAAAAAGTTTTTCCCTATTGCTTCTATTTACAGACGTCTGTATATTAAAAAAGAAGAGAAAAGACAGAGGAAATTAGAGAAGGAATTAGAAAACGAAAAAAATGAAGACACTGTTGCTTAAATTTTGTGTACGAGTACTTCGTGTGTTGAACTTGTGCTTTAAACCTTTTAAACAAAAAAATCAAGTTGTCATAATGAGCAGACAGTCGGACAAGCCAACGCTTGACATCATGCTTTTGAAGAAAAAGTTTGATGAAATGGGAGTGCATACCATTGTGCTTACAAAAGCGATGGGAGACGGGATTTCCGGAAAGATTTCCTACGGATTCCATTTATTTACCCAGATGAAATATCTGGCCACTTCCAAAGTAGTTGTTCTTGACGGATATTGTATGCTGGCATCTGTGTTGCCGAAGAAAAAAGACCAGTGCATTGTCCAGTTGTGGCATGCACTTGGTGCAATTAAGAAATTTGGCTGGCAGAGCGTCAACAATCCGGATGGAAGAACGATCGAGGTGGCAGAGACGCTCTGTATGCACAGAAATTATGATTATATCGTAGCTCCGGGAAAAATAAACGGTGCATTTTTCGCAGAGGCTTTTCGAACGCCACAGGATAAGGTTGTCTATTATGGATTACCAAGGATCGATTTCTTAAAATCGAAAAGCAATGAGCAGCTTTTTGTGGAATATCCGCAGATCAGGGAGAAAAATATTATTCTGTATGCGCCGACGTTCCGAAAAAATGCAGAACTAGAGCTTGAGAGACTGGTGGATTCTTTTGATTTTGAAAAGCATGCGCTTGTAATCAAAAAGCATTTTCTGGATAAGGGAGATTATGCGTGGGCAAAGGAAAAAGGCGCTATTGTCGATGGGCGCTTTTCTTCTATGGATTGGCTGAAAATCTGCGATGGAATTATAACTGATTATTCAGCAATTATTTTCGAAGCGGCAATTCTTGGAAAAGATATTTACATTTATCAGCCGGACCGCGCAAGCTATGAGCATAATGTGGGGCTGAATGTAGATATTGGCAAAGAGGCGATTGGAAAATATGTCTGTGAGTCGGAGAAGGAACTTGTCGAGAGGATGGATGGAAAATACGATAAGGCAGCAGTCATCGCATTTTGTGACAAATATATTGAAATTGATACAGACCATTGCACAGAAGACTTTTGCAGATTTGTTATAGGAAAATTGGAAAAATAGTGAGGAAATCAATTGAGTATTTTATCTAAAGTTAAAGAAATAGCAAAAAAATCATCTTTTCTGAGAGTGCTTGCGAGAAATACAGTATACGGCGTGCAGAAGATGGAATACAGATCCCATGGAAAGAAGTACAACATAGACGAAAAATTAGTCGTTTTTAGTGCTTATGACGGAAGAAATTATGCATGTAGTCCGAAGGCTGTATACGAGTATATGCTCGGCAGAGATGAATTTTTGGATTACAATTTCATATGGCTTTTTGCAGATCCGCAGAAGCATAAATATCTGGAAGAGAATCGAAATACAAAGGTTATAAGCAACAGAGGAGCAGAGTGTGAGGCATATCTTCATCAGGCAAAATACTGGATCTTCAATTTTAGAGCGGTAGATTATTGGCTTCCGACAAAAGAGCAGGTTTACGTACAATGCTGGCACGGAACTCCGTTGAAGAGACTTGGATATGATATTACAAACTCTGACAATGCTATGAATTCTGTTGGAGAGATTCAAAGTAAGTATAGAACGGATGCTGCAAGATTTAAATATATGGTTTCTCCGTGTCAATACGTAACCGAAAAGTTTACATCAGCATGGAATTTGAAAGAAACCGGAAAGCAGGATGCAATTCTTGAGATTGGATATCCGCGTAATGATTTTTTGTGCAAATATACAGAAGAAGATATTATGCGTGTGAAGAAGAATCTTGGAATTGAGAATGTGCAGAAGAAGATTCTTTTATATGCGCCGACTTGGAGAGATAATCAGCACGATGCCTCTAAAGGATATGTATATAAGAATCCTGTAGATTTCAAATATCTTCAGGAAAAGCTTGGGGATGAATATATTATTTTGTTCCGTGCACACTATCTCGTAGCGAACAGTTTTGATTTCAGTATGTATAAAGATTTTCTTTATGATGTTTCGTCCTATGATGATATCAACGAATTGTATATCATTTCGGATATGCTCATCACGGATTATTCGAGTGTATTTTTTGATTATGCAATCCTTGAAAGACCGATGCTCTTTTACATGTATGATATGGAAGAGTACAGAGACGAGATGCGTGGCTTTTATTTAGATGTGTCAGAGCTTCCGGGACCGATCGTAACGGATGAAAAATCTCTTGTCTCTGAGATTTCCGGTGCACAGGAGCATGGCATAGATCGTGAAAATGTAAAAGAATTTAATAAGAAATTTAATTTAAAAAATGATGGCAATGCGGCAGAGAGATTGGTACAGATTATTTTTTAAACGAGGAGGAAGAAAATGAAAAGAGTAATTACTTACGGAACATTTGATTTGCTTCACTATGGACATATTAATTTATTGAGAAGAGCAAAAGAGCAGGGAGATTATCTGATCGTTGCACTCTCTACGGATGAATTCAACTGGAATATGAAGCATAAGAAGTGCTATTTCAGCTATGAGCAGAGAAAACAGTTAGTAGAAGCAATCCGTTACGTGGATCTTGTTATCCCGGAAGAAAACTGGGAGCAGAAAAAAACAGATGTACATGAATATCACATTGATACATTTGTTATTGGTAATGACTGGGAAGGAAAATTTGATTTCCTGAAAGATGAAGGCGTGGAAGTTGTATATCTTGAACGTACTCCGGATATCTCAACAACATCCATCAAACAGGATATTGGAACAAAAAAATAAGATATCTTTACGTATAATGCTTTATCTGCGAAATAAAAACCTTGTTAATAATGCTTAAATGTGTTAAGATACGACTTTGGGAAGGTAAGTATATATGGAAATGAAAGAAAATAATCAGCCAGTAGTTATCAAGTTTGATGGTGTGACAAAACGATATAAACTTTATAAAGACGATAGACAGCGCTTACATGCGGTGTTTAATAAACGAGTAAAACCGAAGATCAAAGAAGCAATCTGTGATATGACCTTTGATATTAAACGTGGGGAATCCGTAGCACTTTTTGGTAGAAACGGTGCAGGAAAATCTACGCTTTTAAAAATGATTACCGGAGTCATCTATCCGACAGAAGGCGAGATAACAGTGAACGGTCGTGTCAGTGCGCTGTTGGAGCTTACAGCCGGATTTGATCCAGACTTTACAGGTAGAGAGAATATCTATTTTCGTGGTCAGCTTATGGGAATTCCAAAAGAAGAAATTCAATCTCTTGAAAATACCATCATAGAATTTGCTGACATCGGAGACTATATGGATCAGCCTGTAAGAACTTATTCAAGCGGTATGAAAGCAAGACTTGGATTCGCGATCAATGCGAATGTGCAGCCTGAGATTCTGATCGTCGATGAAGCATTGAGTGTTGGAGACAAGGCATTCCGAATGAAATGTAACCAAAAGATCCGTGAAATTTTAGCATCCGGTGAAGTTACATTCCTTTTTGTAACACATACAACGCAGGTTGCCAAAGATTTCTGCGAGCGTGGAATGGTATTAAAAAGTGGTAAGCTGATATTTGATGATAATATAGAAGCAGCAGCTGATTATTATGAAGAAATGGTAGAGGCTGAAATTAAAGCCAACAAAAAGAAAAAGGAAAAAAAGACCATAATGCAAATGTAAAGGCATTATAGAGGATAAGTAGATGAGTACATTAAAGCAGATAATAAAAGATCATTATACATATCGTAGTCAGATTCTGAAGCTGGCACTGACAGATTTGAAAAAAGAATATAAAGGAGCTTTGCTCGGACCATTCTGGCTGTTCCTGAAACCTGCAATTCGTATTTTTGTATATTATTTTGCATTTGCGATTGGCTTAAGACAGGGAAGACCGGTAGAAGGCTATCCAAAGTTTTTATGGCTTATGGCTGGTCTGGTTCCGTGGTTTTATATGCAGAGCATGTTACCGGGAGGATCCGGTTCTCTGAGACGTTATACATATTTGATCACTAAGATCAAATATCCGATCAGCACAATACCAACGTTTGTTAATTTATCGGAATTTTTTATTCATTTAATGCTTCTTGGTATTACGATCATTGTATTTGTGATGTTTGGCTATGTGCCGGACAAATATTATTTACAGTTACCGGTTTATATGTTTATGGTATTTATATTTTTTAATGCCTGGTCGCTATTTGCCGGTATGCTAGGGGCAATCAGCCGAGATTTCCACAATTTCATAAAGTCGATCACGATTGCATTTTTCTGGTTATCAGGAATCATCTATGCAGCTGATTCTATCCAGATTGTCTGGTTAAGACGTCTTATGCTTTGGAATCCGGTAACGATCATTGTAAATGGATATCGTTATTGCTTTATATATAAACATTGGTTCTGGGAGATGCCTAGACAGATGAAACATTTCATCATCTTGTATCTCTTATTAGCAACTTTGTCTGTGTGGGCTTACCGCAAGCTTCACAAAGATATTCCTGACGTATTGTAGGACATATTAATTATAAGAAAAAGCCTTACAGGGAAAAGCCTGTAGGGCTTTTTTTGGCTATTTTTTAGCTATTTTCTTGCTGTGTTTTGGCTTTATGGCGAAGTTGCCGTGCAAGGACAACTTTTATAGCTTTTGAGATGTATTATAGAAGACTCTGATGACTGTAAATGCAAATATGTTGATTTACAGATACTACTTTTGGAGAGCTTGATGACTGTAAATAGGAAAATTGAAAAAAGAGATACAGTTTTTGGAATAAAGTGTTGACTGTAAATGGGAAAACAGAAAAAAAAGATACTTATTGAAGAAAATCTGATGACTGTAAATGCAAATATCATGATTTGCAGATACAGCTTTTGAAGAGCTTAATGACTGTAAATAGGAAAACAGAAAAAAGAGATACTGTTAGGAGAACCTGGCGCCGTATAAGGCTACGCCGGGCCAGCTCGAATCCGCTTGCGCTTCTTCTCGCTGTGGGCTGGCGCCCAATAAAATAGTAAAAATAATGCCCTTACAAGTGAACTTGCAGGGCATTATTTTTACTATTTTGCTCGGCTTGTAGCTTAGCCAAAGTATCTCTTTAACAGTCCTTCGAAGGCTTTTCCATGTCTTGCTTCATCTTTTGCCATTTCGTGTACTGTGTCGTGGATTGCGTCTAAGTTTGCTGCTTTTGCGCGTTTTGCGAGATCGAATTTTCCAGCTGTTGCGCCGTTCTCTGCATCTACTCTGAGCTCAAGGTTTTTCTTTGTGCTGTCTGTTACAACTTCACCAAGAAGCTCTGCGAATTTTGCAGCGTGTTCTGCTTCTTCGTAAGCTGCTTTCTCATAGTACATTCCTACTTCAGGGTATCCTTCTCTATGAGCTACTCTAGCCATAGCCAGGTACATTCCTACTTCTGAACATTCTCCTTCGAAGTTTGCTCTTAAGTCTGCGATAATGTCTTCGCTTACACCTTTTGCTACTCCTACTACGTGCTCTGCAGCCCATTCTCTTTCACCTGTCTGCTCTTTGAACTTGTCAGCTCCTACTCCACATACTGGACATTTCTCCGGTGCTGCATCTCCCTCGTGAACATAACCACATACTGTACATACAAATTTTTTCATAATAATAATCTCCTTTTCTTTTCTTATATTTTTTAATTGATTTTGTTGCTAAGTAATATTAGTAATTGTTACTGATATTAAGATAACACAATTGTTGATAAATGTCAATCAATAAAATCATTTATTTTTCTTTTTTCATACATGCCGGACAGATACCGGAAAATAAGGTTGTGTGTGACTCGATCAATCCGTCAAAGTGCTTACCCGCCACTTCATTAAATTCATGAAAATACTTTTCATCGATGTCCAGGTCGATCACAGCGCCGCAGGAAGTACATACAAAATGATAATGAGGCTTTGTGCACCCGTCAAAGCGATCTCCGCCGTCCGGAGTTACAATCTTAAGTGCTTTGCCCATGTCAGCCAGAAGATTCAGGTTACGATATACAGTGCCAAGACTGATGCGTGGAAATTCTTTCTTCACGTAATGGTAAACAGTATCTGCTGTTGGATGTGCGGTTGTATGCATTAGATAGTCTTTGATACATTCTCTTTGTCTGCTGTATTTTAATGTAGCCATAAGCGGTCTCCTTTCCGAATAATAATAACAATTACTATAATTATCGTAATAGGTAAAGAGTACTTTGTCAATAGAAATTCTTCTATGTGCCGACACAAAAACGAGAAATAGCAAATTGTACAAAATTGTGTTTTTTTTGAAAAAAATTCAAAATAGAGTTTTCCAAGTTATCCACATTGAAATATTTGAAAAAGGTGGAAAAATGGCACTTTATTAAAAATTATCCACATTATCCACATTATTCACGGGGAAAACGGGGGATTATTCCTTGTTAAAAAAAGAACGGATGTTTTGTGGAGTTATAATAAAATTCGATTTTTGCCGAAAAAACTCGACAAAAATGTTGACATTTAAGAAGTCAAATATTAAAGATAAAATGTGTTAAAATGTTTACACAATGGATTTACAAAATTTCTTGACAGTCGATTATCGTTGGTATATGATTAGCCATAATTTAATATACAAAATTTCTTATATTATAGAAAATAAATTTGATAAATATAAAAAACGAGGTGCAAAAGATTGGATATGAATAACATTTCATTAAAAAAGATTCGGGAACTGATTGTATTTACCGCATTGCTTGTTATTGCGCTGTGGAAATTCGATGTAGTACTCGATGTATTGAGAGGAGCATGGGAAATAATCTTTCCATTTGCACTCGGAGGGGCGATTGCTTTCGTGATCAATGTACCAATGAGCTTTCTTGAGAGAACATTATGGGGAAAGGCAAAGGAGAAAGGAAGCAAAGTTGCGAAAAAACTTGCAAGACCGGTAAGTCTCCTTCTTACTATTATATTAGTGATTGGTGTGATCGCTTTAGTAATGTTTGGTGTGATTCCGCAACTTACGAATACAATTGGAAGTCTGATGAACAGCATTGCTGCATTTATTCCACAGATGCAGGATTGGATTCGAGATTTTTCGCATGACAATCAGGAAATCATGAATCTGGTTAACAAACTCCAGTTTGATTCTGATCATGCGATCAAGTGGGGAATGAGCCTGCTCGGAAATGGCGCGGGAAATATGATGAATACAACAGTGTCGGCAGTTGGTTCGATCGTCAGCGGAGTAGCGACATTTTTTATAGCATTTTCATTTGCCTGCTATATCCTTTTTCAGAAAGAAAAATTACATATACAGGTAAGAAAAGTATTTTTTGCATTTATGCCTAAGAAAAAAGCAGAGTCGATTCTTGGAGTGTTCTCTCTGACTTATCGAACATTTGCGAATTTTCTTACCGGACAGTGTTTAGAAGCTGTAATTTTAGGAAGTATGTTTGTGGTTGTTCTTACGGTTTTGAAAATGCCATATGCACTTTTAATTGGAATTTTAATTGCATTTACCGCACTGATCCCAATTTTCGGTGCACTGATCGGGTGCGCGATGGGCGGCTTTTTAATTTTTGTAGTAAATCCGAAACAGGCGCTTTTATTTATTATCGTATTTTTAGTTTTACAGCAGATAGAAGGAAATCTTATTTATCCACATGTTGTCGGCGGATCGGTCGGTCTTCCTTCCATTTGGGTACTTGCGGCAGTGGCGATCGGTGGAAATCTTCTGGGAATTGTAGGAATGCTTATATTTATTCCGCTGATTTCCGTGTTCTACACACTGTTTCGTGAATATGTATATATGAGATTAAAGAAACAGCGCATAAAGAAGATTACAAAGACAGAAGTTGTAGAATATAAAAATTAAGTGAAATTGTTTACACGGTGGATAAAAACAGATATAATGAGACTCAGTGAAAAGAAAAGGAGGTGTCATGATGGCACAGGTTTCTAAAGATATGACAATCGGCGAACTGATTGGAACATATCCAGAGGTTGCACCAATCCTTATGGAGATTGGAATGCACTGTCTTGGATGCCCGGCTTCTCAGGCAGAGAGTCTTGCTGAGGCTGCAATGGTTCACGGAATCGATGGCGATTTATTAGTAGAAAAAATTAATGCATTTCTGGCAGCAAAATAAGTTGGAATAAAAAAGCAGTTTTCGAAAAAATTCGAAAACTGCTTTTTTCTGTTGTAAGGTTTCAAATTGTAGCAAGCTGCTGGATCGCGTTATCTTCGATCAGCACATCGCAGTGCTCTTCGAGAAATGCAAGGATCACTCCGGAAGCTTTCTCGGAAGTTCCATATTCTGTAAGCATGTTACAGATACGGTTAAAGTCATTGGCAGAATGTTCAGACTGGGATAATGCCAGAATGAAAAGGTCTTCTGCCTGGTCCTTATACAAGGTGTTGGAACCGGTGTACATCGTATTCAAAAGACGCGCTGCTAAAAGCACATTGTCCATTGTAGCGAATGAGAACAGGCGGATCTTCATAATAGGAGAGGTGTCCTCGATGTCCACATCCTCTATTTCTACATCCTCTATGTCTGTATCTTTTATGTCAACATCATCAGAAGCAGAACCTTCTGTCGTATTCTCCTGCGTTACTTCTTCACTCTTTTGAGTCATTCGACCTTTTAATTCATTAAGAAGGTCCATGAGAGTTTCTGCGCCTTCGAGTTTATTCGGTGTCTCTTCTGCAGTTGCATCGTCCTTATTGGACGGTGCAAATCCAGGAAACTTACTGTCAAGCTCTGAAGGATCGTCTACTTTTGTAATTACCAGCACGATCGAACCTTGAGAAGATGGAATTGCCTCAATCATAAGAGGCATATCGTTTGCTTCAAATCCGAATTCAAATGCTGCCTGTTGCATCATATCGTGGAAAAGTGATTTTGCTTTTTCGGTTCCATAAGCCAGTTCGCTTAACTGAAGCTGGCGTTCGGCCAAGTCAGCACGTGTTAACGTACAACGTATCTGATTGTCACTGATTTTTTCAATCTTCATAATCATCCCTTCCTTCAATTTAAGTATAGCATAGTTCTCCAGGGTTGTTAAATTAAATAACTATGAACTATTTAACGGATAGTATACCGTAAAATCAAGAATACGTAAAATGTTTTTTCGTAAATATTCGAGGAATATTCGAGAATAATCGAGAAATGAAAAATAAGGCTTGTCTTTTAAAATTCGATTCGCTATAATGACGATACTAAAAGATAGTTTTCCCGAATAGCTACGTTTTCAGAGCAAAGGAGGAAATTATTTTTACATTTCTGATATAGTATCTTTATTTCAAACTATCAATAGATCAATCAAACAATCATATGTCATTTCAGACAAACAATATCACCGAAATTAAGATCACAATCAATTTAATGAAACAAATGAATACAATGCCTTACTGTCTTTTGGTTTAGCTGGAGACGAAAGAAAGTGTATCACAGTTACAGCATTTCCTTGTTGGCTTTTCGTCATATGCAGCCGTAGTTATATTATTAGGGAAAGGCATTTAGAAGGAGGAAACGTTATGGGAGACCATCAAGAGCAGCAGGCCCATAGTCTGTTTTCGGAATTAACGGATTATGAGAAAGAAGGAATCCATATTTCGCTGAATGGTCTGCCCGCAAGCCCTTTGCAGGTCGTGCAGGCGCATGTTATGCGGGAAGACTCAGTGTATATGCGAGATTACGTATTGAATGAACAAGGAGATATCAAAGAGTTGTGTTTTAATAATTTAAATTAAAGAGCGCTGGAACTTTGAATACCCCTCAAACTAGAAAATGTCGAAATAAATAATGACGGAGTTCATCTGTTTTGCTATAATAGGGTCTGATAGGAGGTGTAGCATGGAAGAAAAAGAAATGCAACCGAAAAGGAACTCTCAGGCAGGCAGACGAATCAAAGATGGAGCAAGAATGTCTGGGGCGGATAGTATCGTCAGGGATCCGGAAAGATCACAGATCAAAAGAAGACGAAGACCGATAAGGAGAAAACCGCAGTCCAGACGAAGAAGACAGAGAAATCTTATTATCAAGATGAGTCTTGTACTTATATTATTGATCGTAGCTGTTGTGGGTACATTTTTGTGGAAAAAATACAGCCCTTCCGATGAGAAAGCTGATCTGAATAAATATTATGGAATAGAAAAGAAAAGCCAGGTAGCAATTACGGTAAATAATGAAGTCGTAGAACCACACGGTATGATTTCCGATGGAAAGCTCTATGTACAGTATGATGTGATCAGAAAATATGTGAACAGTAGATTTTACTGGGATTCGAATGAGAACATCCTGCTGTATGCGTTGCCGAAAGATATTGTATCTGTCGAGGTCGGAAGTACAGATTATATGGTGTCTAAGGAGCGAAAAAGCGAGAACTACGTCATTGTTAAGACAGAAGGTAACACAGCTTATATAGCGATGGATTTTGTTCAGAAATATACGAACATTGAGTATGAGGTATATGACAACCCGAACCGTGTAATGATCGTCGGAGACTGGGGCAAGAAGAAAGTTGCCGAAGTAAAGAAGGATACGCAGGTTCGTTACCGCGGTGGTGTAAAGAGCCCGATCTTAACAGAGATCAGCAAGGGTAAAACTGTTACGATCGTGGAAGATGAAGGGTCTTGGGAGAAGGTCCGCACAAAAGATGGATTTATCGGTTATGTGAAGGACAGTGCACTTCGCACACCAGAGACGAAAAATGTAACAAGAAAATTTGATGAGCCGAAGTATACAAGCATTAAAAAGGATTACAAGATCAACCTGGCATGGCACAATGTGACCAATAGTTCCGCGAATGAAGGAGTGCTGGAGAAACTGGCAAAGAGTAAGGGTCTTACAACAATTGCGCCGACCTGGTATCATGTGGCAGATACGTCCGGAAATCTCAAATCCATTTCATCAGTTGATTATGTAAGCTATGCACATAAAGCGAATATGGAAGTGTGGGCGACAGTAAGAGATTTTGATGGTGGTATCAATTCGCAGAAGGAATCCTACGAACTGTTAAGTCATACTTCAAGCAGAGAGAAGCTTATTAATCAGCTTGTGGCAGAAGCATTGCGGACCGGAATTGACGGAATCAACGTTGACTTTGAAAAGATATCAGCAGAATGCGGAGAGCATTACATTCAGTTTATCCGCGAGTTATCTGTAAGATGCAGACAGAATGGTCTTGTATTGTCTGTAGATAACTATGTTCCGAAGGGATATAACATGCAGTATGACCGCAAGGAGCAGGGAATAGTAGCAGATTATGTCATAATCATGGGTTATGATGAGCATTTTGCCGGATCACCGGAAGCGGGTTCTGTATCTTCATATAATTATGTAAAAGAAGGTATAGAGGAAACATTAAAAGAAGTTCCGGCGAATAAGGTGATCAGCGGAATTCCATTCTTCACACGTCTCTGGGAAGTAAGACCAAAGACGGAAGATGAGATCGCCAAAGATGCAG
This sequence comes from Lachnospiraceae bacterium, assembly GCA_030538915.1. Classification (GTDB taxonomy): domain Bacteria; phylum Bacillota; class Clostridia; order Lachnospirales; family Lachnospiraceae; genus Dorea_D. Next base: position 21,144 of record JAUNTC010000018.1, read on the forward strand.
GCACTGCAAACGAAGAATATAAGAACAAAGTAAGCAGTCACGCACTTGGCATGGATGCGGCAGCATCAGCAGTGAAGGCAGCAGGTGTGAAGACAACCTGGGATGATGAAACGAAGCAGAATTTTGCAAGCTGGAAGTCCGGGGATACAAGTTATTACATCTGGTTAGAAGATGAAAAATCATTGGGATACAAGTTGGATCTCATGAAGAAGAATAAGCTTGCCGGTACGGCTGAATGGGCACTGGGACAAGAAAACGAAGATATCTGGCAACTGATATTAAAGTATATTAATTAAATATTATGAAGAATGCCTCCGGCAGATGTGGGATTTCAAATCGTATCTGAACGGAGGTATTTTTGTCGTATAAGATCTTTGCATCAAACAGAATCCCAACTTGTATGGAGAATTGGAGTGTAGTATAATGGGACACATGGAAACGATTATAAAAAAAGTAAAAAAAGGACAATTGGATAGAGAAAGTATGGAGATGGCCGGCGCCATTTTAAAGAGGGGCGGACTGGTTGCATTTCCGACAGAGACCGTGTACGGACTTGGGGCAGATGCCCTGAATGAGAAGGCTGCAGAGAAGATTTATGCTGCGAAAGGAAGACCATCAGACAACCCGCTTATTGTACATATTACAAATTTAGATGCATTGGAGAAGATCGCAATAAATATTCCAAAGGAGACAAAGGCGATCGCAGATGCATTTTGGCCGGGACCATTGACGATGATCTTTGAGAAGAGTGATGTTGTTCCGCTTGGAACGACAGGCGGTCTCAATACAGTAGCAGTGCGTATGCCAAGCGATGAGGTGGCAGCAGCACTTATTGATGCGGGCGGCGGATATATTGCGGCGCCGAGTGCGAATACATCCGGAAGACCGAGCCCGACTATGGCAGAGCACGTAGAAGAAGATCTTGCGGGAAGGATCGACATGATTTTAGACGGTGGACCGGTTTCTATCGGACTGGAATCTACGATTCTGGACATGACAGTTACACCACCGATGATCTTAAGACCAGGTGCCATTACAAAGGAGATGCTGGAAGAATGTGTCGGGGAAGTCACAGTGGACAAAGCAGTGATCCAGCCGGGACAGCGACCGAAGGCACCGGGAATGAAGTATCGCCACTATGCACCACAGGCGAAGCTCAGTATTGTGGAAGGTGACATGGAAAATGTAATCGCAAAGATCAATGCGCTTGCCGAAGAGAAGGTAAAGGAGGGCTGTAAAGTCGGAATTATCGGCACGGAGGAGAGTGTTCATAATTACAGATGTGGAGACATCAAGTCTATCGGAACGCGTGAAGATGAATCTACGATCGCAGTACATTTATTTGCCATTTTGCGTGAGTTTGATGCAGATGAGGTAGATTATATTTACAGCGAGTCGTTTGATAGTGAAGGAATCGGCAGTGCGATCATGAATCGTCTGTTGAAAGCTGCCGGACATCATGTAATAACGGTATAGATACATTTACAAAAAAGTAAGAAAATGGGAGAAAAGGTATGTCTAAAGTACAGGTTATGGATCATCCGTTGATTCAGCATAAGATTAATTATATTCGAAGAGAGGATGTAGGAACAAATGAATTTCGCCAGATCATCAGCGAGATTGCATCACTGATGTGTTATGAGGCGACAAGAGATTTAAAGCTTCAGGATGTTGTGATCAAAACTCCAATCTGTGAGATGGTTGGAAAAGAATTAAGTGGGAAGAAGCTGGCTGTTGTGCCAATCTTAAGAGCAGGTCTTGGAATGGTAGATGGAATGCTCAGTATGATTCCGGCCGCAAAAATCGGACACATTGGATTATATCGCGATCCGGATACTTACGAACCGGTTGAGTATTATTGCAAATTGCCGGCAGACTGCGATGAAAGAGAAGTATTTGTCGTAGATCCGATGCTTGCAACCGGTGGCTCCAGTGTGGCTGCGATCCAGATGTTAAAAGACAAAGGGGTAAAAAATATCCGCTTTATGTGCATCATCGCAGCGCCGGAAGGTGTAGAGCGCATGAAGGAAGCACATCCGGATGTAGATATCTACATCGGTGCGTTAGATGAGAAACTCAATGAACATAAATATATTGTTCCGGGACTGGGTGATGCAGGAGATCGTATTTTCGGAACAAAATAAAATGTGGAGGAGATCAGATGGGAAGCAAAAGAGAGGATTATATTAGTTGGGACGAATATTTCATGGGAGTTGCACTCCTGTCTGGAAGACGTTCCAAAGATCCGAACACACAGGTAGGTTGCTGTATCGTAAGCCAGGATAATAAAATATTATCTATGGGATATAATGGGCTTCCGACAGGTTGTTCGGATGATGAGTTTCCGTGGGTCAGAGAAGGAGAAGATCCGTTGGAGACAAAATATATATATACCGTTCACAGTGAATTGAACGCAATCCTTAATTACCGTGGCGGCAGTTTAGAAGGCGCCAAATTGTATGTGTCATTATTTCCATGCAATGAGTGTGCGAAAGCGATCATTCAGGCAGGAATTAAGGAAGTGATCTATGACAGCAATAAGTACAAGGGTACACCGTCTGTATGTGCGTCCATGCGCATGTTTGACGCAGCAGGAGTCCGCTATCACCAGTATCACAGAACGAATCGACAGATTCAGTTAGATCTCTAGATCTGATATGCGAGGCTGCACATATAGCCGTCCGGTGCCGGAAGGGCCTGGATGCGCCAGTTCGGATACTCGGCGATTTCATAGAGCCCTTTGGACGATATGCTTTCGTTAATGAGAAAGGAATCCGATGGAATGGAAAATCCGGTTCCTAAGCCTTTTACAAATGCTTCACGGATCGTCCAGTACCGGAAAAAGAGCTGTTTGCTTTCAGTTGTGGAGAGGTGGGAAAATCGTTCCCACTCATTTGGGTGAAAGAAACGATTAGCAAGTGAGGCAGTGCGTACATGGTTACGCATTTCTTCTATGTCGATGCCGACAGGTGTGTGGCAGGAAAAGGCAAAAGCAAGTTGCGTGCCGGTGTGAGAAACATTAAAATATAATTTTGGAAGACGACTCTTCCCATCTGGTGAGAGTGCGTTTTGATCAAGAAAAAGTTTCCCGTGTGCATTCGTGCATACGGGTATTTTTTTCGGTGAAATATGGAGATATTTTCCAAGCAAAAGACGCAGAAGACACCGCGAAGCCTGATGTTGCATACGGCTTTCTTCCTGGGCGTATTGCAAGATTTTATGCTGTTCATTTTCCGTCAGAGTAGGAAGATCTGTCATATCCGGAGTCAGCTCCCGCCTGTCAAAAAACCAGACGTCGATAGTGTCTGTCGGCAGATTGTAGTTTCCTGAAGAAAAATTTGAAAAATGAAAAATATTTATATTCATGTGTCCACTTCCTAATCGTTTTTAAATATCATTATTATATCCTTTGGGGTGAAATTTGTATAGAATTTCGCGGAAAAAGAAGTGTATAATTTTGTCAGAGTTTCACAAAGATCATAATTTTTATGAAAAAGGATGGACAGAAAATAAGTGCTAGAGTATAATCGTCCTACAAGTTGAATCTACAACTTGTATCGATCTATTGATAGTGACCATTCGAATTGGTCAATCTAAGTAATTCAAGCCATATCGGCACAGGAATTCAGTAAAAGGAAGCAGTTTAACAAGAAAAATCGCAGCGAAAATGCGCGTAGAAGAAGTGTATTGACACAGGAGGCAGGCATATGTGAGCAGTAAACGTTTAATTATATGTGATCCGGAAGAAGGATACGCACAGGCACTGGCCTATTATCTGATGCATAAGAAAGAGTTTTCCATGGAAGTGCAAGTGTATGACGAGATCGAAAAAGTGCAGGAAATTGCGGAAAGAACGGATATAAAAATCCTTTTTGTCGCATCTGAGTATGAGGCGAAGGAGCGAAGAAAGATACAGGCAGAACGAAAGATTTTGCTGACAGGACCGGAAAGCAGTGAAGTGCAGGAGGATGAGACGGCACTGTATAAATATCAGTCTGGAGATAAAATCGTAAAACTGATTTTGGAGAGTCTGGAAGTTTCGGGAGAAGAGAATTTTCTTCGTGGGAAAATAAGTGGAAAGCAGCAGGCTAAGATTATAGGAGTCTATTCGCCGATCCACAGAATCGGGAAAACCGCTTATGCGTTGAAGCTTGGAGAAGAGCTTGCTGTCGGCAGCAATGTTTTGTATTTGAATCTCGAATTGTATGGTGGGGTTGGAGGACATTTCACTGGCGACGGACAGAATTTATTGGATCTTTTGTATTATGCAAAGCAAGAGAAAGGAAATCTAGGATTGTTTCTTACAACGATCGTGCAGCATCGCAGACATTTAGATTATGTGTTGCCAATGGAAGTTGCAGAAGATGTGAAAATGGTAAGTGCCGGTGAATGGATCGAATTAATAAAAAAGATCATTGAACAGAGTATTTACCAGACGATCATATTAGATATAGACGAGGGATTGTCGCAGGTATACAAGCTTTTACAGATCTGTACGGAGATCCATGTGCCGGAGATCAAGGATCGTTATGCACAGGCGAAAATCAGGCAGTTTGAACAGGAACTTACACTTCTAGGTTACGAAGATGTGTTGCTTCATGTATGTTTACACCATGGCAATGTTCAATTTGTTGTGCGTCTGGCTTTAACAATGCACGTGCCATTAGTTCTGTTATTGCATCAGCATTTACCCTTGACGGAACACTTTTATTTGCATTGATTTCCAGTTTTTTAACAATGAGTTGTTCTAAATTATTTGTTCCAAGAATCTCTTGCAAGTCTTGTTTTACTACGTCTATTACATATTCTAACTTTACAGAATCCAACAATGAGAATCCACGTATATTTGTCGGTCTTATTATAGACGGTAAACAAAAACAGATGTTCATTTTTTTGGTGGGCATCTGTTTTATATTATTCGCTTTTAAATTCAACGACTTCATCAATACGACATTCTAAAAGACTACATATTTTTTCGATGGTTAAAAGAGTTGTATTTTTATTATGTTTTAGATTATAAAGAGTTTTGCTATCTACACCTGTTTATGCTAATCTAAATTTAGGTCAGTTGGCTCATTGAAAATTAGGTCACTCC
>JAUNTC010000102.1 GCA_030538915.1 Lachnospiraceae bacterium
ATACTCATAGTAATTATCTTCACTATGCGCATGGGCGGATTCTTGAAGCAGATAAGAGTGCTTGATCCGATTCGAAAACGATCCATAACAGATCTGGTTGGGCACTTATTCAGACGCATCTGAATAGCACCAATAATAGTGTTGTAGTCCTGCATAAAAATGCCTCCTTTCGTAATCTAAAAATAATGACTACGAAAAAACTATAACACTTTATAAGAATGCGTGATCCGACGAAGCGGAAAAGTGTTCCGTTACGACCGGAAAAACTGATCCGTTGCTAGCGGAATCGGTGATCCGATGAAGCGGAATTTGCAGTCAGATACAAAAAACTTGCCACCTGCTACTTCTTACAAATGCATGTCAATACATAAAACTTGCCACTGACAGCATCTCTTGCATACTATGGTATAAAAAATGTGGACTGGCACCTCTTTTTTCAGGAACCTGTCCACATTTTTATTTTCTTTTCCGTATATTCACCTGTTATATCTTATGCAGTCCGGAATCTATTTTTTATATTCAACCTCGAATGATCCAAGTTCATATCCATGAACGCTTCCCTTTACCTCTCTGGATACAAGCTCTACTTTCTGTTCAAGATGTTCACTATATACTCTTGTTGTCAGAACCGTTTCCCCGTTATTAATGAATATCTCAATGGCTGATGTATCCGAAAAGATGGTAATATCCGAAAGCTCTTCCACCTTAGCAAAGCGCTGCTTTCTTCCACGTCCGCTTTCTCCCATCGATAAGGTAAAAAGCCCGTCCTTCCAGCTTATTGTAACATCTTCACGAAGCTTAAGCTCCAGATTTTTTGCTTCTTCCACGTCAAGTCTCAGTTCAAAACAGCAGTCCGCAGGCGCCCACTTTGTAAATGCTTCCAGCTCGCAGGTAAATGCATTTTTACGCAGATCTTTCATCTCCTTTAATGGATGCTGTAAGATCTTTCCATCTTTCCATTCCAGTTCTCTTGGCATGGTAAGTGCATGGATCCAGTCATATGCAACCGTTGCATCATTATCATAATCTGCATCCGGAATCCCCATCCAGCCAATCAGGATTCTTCTACCCGCTTCATCTGCAAATGTCTGTGTCGCATAGATGTCAAATCCTTTGTCAAATTCCTGAAATTTTCCAAAGCTGTATGATTTGTTCTTCAGGTCAAACTCTACCGGAAAATATCCACACTGGTACACATTCTGGTAATCATATCCCTTCTGATCTACTCCCTGTGGACAGCATGTCATAATCTGCTGGCCGTCAATCTCGAACAGATCCGGGCATTCCCACATATAACCAAATGGCTTTGCTGTCCGCACCGTATCGTACCATTTCCAGTGTTCCAGATCGTCGGAACAAAACAAAAGTGCACAGCCATAAGATTCCGCATCACGGCCTCCCTGGATCATATAATAACGGCCGTCTTTTTTATAGATTTTTGGATCTCTGACATGCTTGGACATATTCACCGGATAATCATCATTGGTCATTACAAGCTTCTTGTATGCAATATTCTTTCCATCCGGACTGAATACGTGAATCGTATTCTGTTCCCGTCCATTCATGATATAATCATAATCTTTATCCCAGAGTTTTACATTTCCTGTGTAAAAATAGTGAATTCCATCTTCACAGGTATAGGCTGATCCGCTATATACACCGTCTCTGTCCCATTCTTCGTCCGGATAAAGGAACGGCTCTTCTTCTTTATAATGAATCCAATCCTTTGTTGTGTAATGTCCCCAAAGCTTCGTTCCCCATCCGGCAAGAAATGGTGTATATTGGAAATAAATATGATTCACACCCTGAAATTCACACAGACCATTCGGATCATTCATCCAGCCTGTCGGCGGCATCATATGAAAGTGAAGTCTGTTTTTATCTTTTTTTACATTCTCCCTCATACTTTCATGCTTCGGATATTCTGTTAAATATGTCTCTTTGTTCATCTGTTCCTGTCCACCTTATCCTTACACGATTTCAGCCATCTTATCATTTTTTGCAATATGTTTTTCTTCTGTTTTGATGGTCTTTCCTTCCGGAAGCTCTGTGAAGATAACAAGAATCTCCGGAGAGTATCCATGCTTCTTCACCAGGTCGATGTCAAATCTGATAAGTGCTTCTTCTGCTGTTACTTCCTGTCCTTCTTTTACAAGTGTCTCAAATCCTTCACCGTTCATATTGACGGTATCTACCCCGCAGTGAATCAGGATCTCTGCTCCATCTGCAGTTGTAAGTCCGATTGCATGTCCGGTTGGATATACGAGTGATACGGTTGCCTTACATGGTGCCATAACGGTTCCGTCTTCCGGAAAGATAACGACACCGTCTCCAAGTACCTTGTTTGCAAATGTCGGATCTGTCGATGCTTCGATATCTTTTACTGTTCCCTCTGCTGCTGCATAGACTGCACCAGGCTCTTCTGTAATAACTGCCTTTGTTGTATCATTTTCTTTTGTATCGTTCTTTTTGTCATTTTTATTCTTATCCGGTGCTGACCACATTTTTCCAAAGATGACTGTACATACAAATCCAATCGTAATCGCGATTGCATGTGCAATGATGTAGTTAATGTACCCGTGATGTGCCGGATTAGCAATTGCCATTCCAGGAAGTGCAGTTGTACCGAATCCAAGAGCAGTAAGCTTTGAATAGTATACATATGCACCTGCAACTGCACCACCGATACATCCACCGATCAGTGGAAACTTGTAACGTAAGTTTACTCCGAAGATTGCCGGTTCACTGATACCAAATAATGTCGAGCAGAAACTTGGAATACAAAGCTCTCTGGCTTTTAAGTTCTTCCAGTTCAGGGAAAGATAACCAAGTACCGCACCACTTTGTCCAAATAAAGCTACAGACATCAGTGGATTTAAAAAGTTTGTTCCTGTCGATGCAATAAGCTGTGCTTCTACCGCACCGATAATGTGATGAAGACCTGTGATAACTACGATCTGCTGAACTCCGGCAAATAACGCATACCCGAATGCTCCCAGATGTTCTGTACCCCACATCAGTCCGTCTGTGATTCCATTAGAAAGAATTCGTCCTGCCGGACCTACAAGTGTAAAAAGTAATACCGTAGAGATAAATACTGTCAGCATTGGTGCAACCAGAAGCTTGATTACATCCGGAATTACCTTATTGAAGAATTTATCCAGTTTTGCAACTACAAATCCCATCATAAGCGCGATGATGATTCCTCCCTGGAATCCTACCATCTCAATCTTCAGTCCGAACAGACGGATAACTTCTATATCAACGGTTCCCTGTGCAGCCTGGTAAGCATTGGCAAGAGAACTGTCTAACATGATTGCTCCGATTACCATACCAAGAACCGGATTCCCGCCAAATCTTTTTACGGCTGAATAGCATACTGCCATTGGAAGGATTGCAAAGATACCTGTAGACGCAAGACTTACCAGCCGGTTGATCGCATATAAGGTATCATGTGTCTTTACTACTTCAAGTCCGCCAAGGACGCTTGTAATTCCCATCAGAAGGGCTGCTGCAAGAAGTGCCGGCATGATTCCGATAAATACATCAGATAACGCTTTGATCACTGCCTGAAGTGGATTCTGCCTCTTCGCACTTTCTTCCTTCAGATCTCCCAGTGACATATTCTGTGTATTCGTATACTCGGCAAATACCTCATATACATCATTCACTGTTCCAGCTCCCAGGATCAGCTGTAACTGATTACCTGCTATGAACGCACCTTTTACTTTGTCGATATCTTCCAGTTTTTCAATATCTGCAAGATCATTATCTTTCAATACGATCCTGAGTCTGGTTGCACAGTGTGCTGTTCCCTGGATATTATCCATTCCACCAATATTGGCTACGATCTGTTTTGATATTTCCAGATACTCATTGTTCTTTCCCATTTCTCTTCTCCTTGTATTGTTTTGTTTTGGAACCGGTTCCGTTCCTATGTTTTTATTATATACATCAGCTTTTGTATGTCAACACAAAACGTCACTGCACTTTCATTTTTGGAAACGGTTCCAAAAATTGATATCTAAATTTGTCTATATTGCACAAAAGCAGGTCTGTCAAATTGACAGATCCGCCTGATTCTCAGTTCTCTTTTACACTTTTTCTTTCTATAATTTCATACGGGTTGACCTGAAGCGGGCTTACCGGCTTTCCTAAAATCATCTGGATCATCGACTCAGCACTGATCTCCCCCCAGTTCTTCCAGTCAAATTTTACCGTCGTAAGTGGCGGCTGTAACAGTTCTCCTGCTTCGTAATCGCCAAATCCTACCACGGATACTTCTTCCGGTATCCGTATACCTTTCTCTGACATTACTTTGTACACGCCAAATGCGATACGGTCTGTTGCGCATACGACTGCCGCCGGTGTCTTCATATGATCTACAAATTTCTGTACATTTTCAATTGCATTTTCATAAAAGAACGTTGTCTCTATGACTTCTTTTGGCTTTTTCTCACAGGACATAAGTCCATCGATCACTCCATGGCGTCGTTCTCCTCCTACTGCCGGGTCATCTTCAGGTACCCAGAGCATATAAATCTCCTTGAACTTACGTTGTCCGATATAATTACCCACCGCATATCCTGCATTGTAATCATCATTAATGACAGAATTCTCTCCCGGGAAGCGTTGTCCAAGAAACAGGATTGGAATTTTTAACTTCTTTACTGCTTCTTCGTATTCTTTTGTGCTTCCCGTCGCAAGAACCATAATTCCATCTACATTCATATTCTTCAGCCGTTCGATACAGCGTATTTCTTCTTCGATATCATTTTCCGTATGCATGATAAGAGGTGTATAATCATTTTTCTTAAGATAGGCAACGATTACTTCTACAAGTCTCGGTGTTGTTACCGAGTTAAATCCAGGTACCGTAAGTCCTATGATCCGGCTCTCTTTTGCATTCAGCCTTGCAAACAGATTCGGCTCATAATTATTTTCTTCGATGATTTTTTTTATCTTCTGGGCCGTTGCATCTTTAACGCTTCCCCCGTTCAGATATCTTGATACAGTACTTTTTGCCACACCGGACATCTGGGCTATATCATTTATTGTCAGTTTTTTTTCCAAATTATTTTCCCCCATAGCGTCTATTTCGAACCTGCTTATAATACAGAGAACCTGCCAGTGACAGCTTCTTCCGGACACATGCCGATTCAAAATGTCTTAATATGTATTATACTCTTCTTTGAAATTTCCTGTCAAATTATCTCCTGTCCGAAATAGAGGATTCACACAAAGATTTTCAAGGGTTTGCGGAGAATTTAATAACAAAATATAACAGTTATTAAATCTCTTAAAACAGGTGAAATCTCAATCGGGATTTCTTTCTGCAGACGCTGCCGCAGGAATTGGTCTTCTCTCATTTTTCTCTTTCTACGCTATAATATAACTGTTTTGGACTCTTTGGCTTATCTGGAATA
>JAUNTC010000103.1 GCA_030538915.1 Lachnospiraceae bacterium
GGAACAGCACCAACAAGCTTAAAGGTAAGTAAAGCAAGTTGGGGGCGTACGGCGGGGGATGGGTGGCTCAGATGCCAGAATTGGCCAGGGCAGTCAATGGAATTAGAGTGGAGAGTATCTGAAATTGAAGAATTCCCGAAAACAGTCAACGGAATTCCAAAGAAAAGTATCTGAAATTGAAAAATCTGCGAAAACAGTCACCACCCCAGCCGGGGAGTCACAGTTGGATGATATTGAAGAGAGAAATTGTGGGATTTTATTTGACACACGACAAATAGTTTTGCATTATTATAGATAGAGATTATTGCCATGTAAATTAAGGAGGAAAATAACATGTATGATGTTTTAATTGTGGGGGCCGGACCGGGAGGAATTTTTACGGCATATGAATTGCTGGAAAAGAAACCGGAGCTTCGCATTGCTATTTTCGAGATGGGGAATGAATTGAAAAAGCGCCGTTGTCCGATTGATGGGGAGAAGATCAAGTCGTGTATCCACTGTAAGAACTGTTCGATCATGAGTGGATTTGGTGGGGCCGGTGCATTTTCGGATGGAAAGTATAATATTACAAATGACTTTGGCGGCACGCTGTACGAGTATATCGGTAAGAAGTCTGCGCTGGAGCTGATGGAATATGTAGATAAGATTAATTTAGCTTACGGCGGAGAAGGAACAAAATTATATTCTACAGCCGGCTCTAATTTGAAGACGAGCTGCATGCAGAATGGCTTGCATTTATTGGATGCTTCGGTGCGCCATCTTGGAACGGACATTAATTATATTGTACTGGAGCATTTATACGATCACCTGAAAGAAAAGGTTGATTTTCATTTTAACTGCTTTATTGAAAAAGTGGAGAAATTAGAGGATGGCTACCGCGTTTTTGCTGAGGATACACACTATGATGGAAAAGAATGTGTCATTTCTGCAGGTCGAAGCGGAAGTAAGTGGATGGAGCAGGTTTGTCATGATCTGAAGATCCATACGAATTCGAATCGTGTAGATATCGGTGTGCGCGTGGAACTTCCGGCGGGGATTTTTGCCCATCTGACAGATGAACTCTATGAGAGTAAGATTGTTTACCGCACTTCTAAGTACGAAGACCTTGTACGTACATTTTGTATGAATCCGAAGGGGGAAGTGGTAAATGAGAATACGAATGGCATTGTTACGGTAAATGGTCATAGCTATGAAGATCCGGCAAAGCAGACAAATAATACGAACTTTGCACTCCTTGTGGCGAAGCATTTCTCGGAGCCATTCAAGGATTCGAATGGATACGGTGAAAGTATTGCGAGACTAAGCAATATGCTGGGCGGCGGTGTCATCGTGCAGCGTTTTGGTGATCTGATCCGTGGACGAAGAAGTACGCCGGAGAGAATTGCGGAATCCTTTACGGTGCCGACGTTGAATGCGGCAGCAGGCGACTTAAGTCTTGTTCTTCCGAAACGTATTTTAGATGGAATCATCGAGATGATCTATGCGCTGGATAAGATCGCACCGGGAACGGCAAGTGATGACACGTTGCTCTACGGCGTGGAAGTCAAATTCTACAACATGGAAGTAGAGCTTGATGAGAACCTGATGACTTGCCATGAGGGCCTGTATATTATCGGTGACGGAAGTGGTATCACTCACTCTCTGTCTCACGCATCAGCCAGTGGTGTGTATGTCGCAAGACAGATTGCGGAAAAACTGTAGGGGGTAATCATATGTTATTTATAGGAGTCGATCTTGGAACAAGTGCAGTCAAGCTTCTTTTGATGGATGAAAATGGCGCAATCAAAAATATTGTCTCAAAAGAATATCCACTCTATTTCCCGCATCCGGGCTGGTCTGAGCAGAAGCCGGAGGACTGGTTTGAAAAGAGTATGGAAGGCTTAAAGGAGCTTTTGGCTGGTTTTGATAAAAGCGAAGTGAAAGGAATTAGCTTCGGCGGACAGATGCACGGACTCGTTGCTTTGGACAAAGAAGATAAAGTAATTCGCCCGGCCATTCTATGGAACGATGGACGTACTGCAAAGCAGACAGATTATCTGAACGAAGTGATCGGGAAAGAGAAACTGTCAAAATATACGGCGAACATTGCGTTTGCAGGATTTACTGCACCGAAGATCCTTTGGATGAAGGAAGAGGAGCCGGAAAATTTTGCAAAGATCTGTAAGATCATGCTGCCGAAGGATTATCTGGCTTATATGCTTTCCGGAACATTTTGTACAGAATATTCGGATGCATCCGGGATGCTGCTCCTTGACGTAGAACATAAATGCTGGTCCGAAGAAATGATCGCGATCTGCGGAATCAATAACTCTCAGCTTCCGAAGCTTTACGAAAGCTGGGAAGTAGTTGGAACTTTAAAACCGGAGATCGCAAAGGAGCTTGGATTAGACTGCGACGTGAAAGTGATCGCAGGTGCAGGTGACAATGCGGCTGCTGCTGTAGGAACAGCGACTGTTGGAGACGGCGGCTGTAACATTTCGCTTGGAACTTCTGGAACGCTCTTTATTTCCAGTAAGAAATTCGGGGTGGATGCGAACAATGGCTTGCATTCATTTGACCATGCAGATGGGAACTATCATCTGATGGGATGCATGTTGAGTGCGGCTTCCTGCAATAAGTGGTGGATGGATGAGATACTTAAGACGAAAGATTATTCCGCAGAGCAGGCGAGTATCGAAACGCTTGGTGAAAACCATGTATTTTACCTTCCATATCTCATGGGAGAGCGCTCGCCGCACAATGATCCTTCTGCGAGAGCTGCATTTATCGGAATGTCTATGGAGAGTACGAGAGAGGATATGACACAGGCGGTGTTAGAAGGCGTGGCATTCGGACTTCGCGATTCGCTCGAGGTTGCCAGAAGCATCGGCGTAGATCCGAAGCGGACGAAAATCTGCGGAGGCGGAGCGAAGAGTCCGCTCTGGAGAAAGATCATTGCAAATGTTATGAACATGCAGGTGGACTTGATCGAGAGTGAGGAAGGTCCCGGATATGGGGCAGCCATTCTGGCAGCAGTTGGCTGCGGTGTTTTCTCTTCTGTGGAAGAGGCTGCGACAAAGCTTGTAAAAGTTGTCGGAAGTGAAGCTCCGGATGCGGAACTTGTTCAGAAGTATGAGGAAAGATATCAGGAGTTTAAGCGTTATTATCCGGCGTTGAAGGGACTGTTTGTAAATTAAAGCAGGCGGCAGATGTATGAGTCAGAAAAAAGTGCAGATTAAGAAGACTCTCGGGCAGCAGACCGAGGATCGTTTGATGAAGTAGATAATGGATAATCAGATTTCAATTGGTGATAAGCTTCCCAATGAGTTTGAGCTTGCTGAGCTTTTTGCTGTTGGACGAAGTACGATCCGTGAGGCGGGGAAGGGGCTTATCAGTCGTGGCGTTCTGGAAGTGCGCCGTGAGGATGGCACGTACGTGATCAGTACGGTGTTTATTGAAAATGATGTCCTTGGCTTTGGACAGATCAAAGACCGCTATCAGCTGGCGTTGGATCTTTTTGATGTACGCTTGATGATCGAACCTGAGATCGTAATGTGGACATGCAGAAAGGCAACAAAGGAGCAGGTGGCAAAGCTTCATGCGCTGTGTGATGAGGTGGAGGCTTTATATAAGCAGGGTCACAATCACATTAACAAAGATATTGAATTCCACAGCTACCTTGCGAAGCTCAGTGGAAATATGGTTGTGGAGCGTCTCATTCCGGTCATCAATACATCGGTTGTGATATTTGCCAATATCACATATCGAAGCCTTATGCAGGAGACGCTGGATACACATCGGGCGATCGTTTCGTCCATCGAGCAGAGAGATGTAGCAGGTGCAAAATGCGCGATGAATATGCATCTGACCTATAATCACCAGGTGATCATGGAAGTGATCGAGAAGAGAAAAAAGGCTGGATTTTGTTAATACAGAGAAACTTTTATACCTAATGCTCACAAGCAACAAGTTTTTCATCGTGCTAGAAATAAAAAAGATTTATAATTTGTAAAAAAATAATGAAAAAGCTTTACAAGAACTTAACTTTACATATAAGCGATTATATGGTATTATATTATTAAAATACGAAGAAAACACTGCAGTGTATATGTATTTACTACACATTTAAGGAGAAAATGTATGAAAGTTTTAGCTTTTTTATTAATTGTAGGGTTGCTTAATAATCCTGTTATTGAAAACTTACAGACGTCCCATTATGGTGATTTCAATAGTGCTAACAGTATTAATGCACAAAATATTAACGTAGAAAAAACTACCCATTCGATTAGCAAGGATGAACAACAGGAGATGCTAGTAGATATGTATGAGAATATTCCTCAATCCGAGCTAGAGATGTTTCGCAAAATGAGTGTAATAGAGATCAAGGAAAAGTTAGATAGTTTTCAGAATAGGTATGAGGTTGGTGAGCCTTTCACAGAAAAGGATCAAGCTTTGCTACTTTATGCGTATAATGAATATGGTGGCGGGAATCTGTATTCAAACAATAACGCCGAGAATAAATATAGAGTACCATTAGAACCAATTGCTAATAGCTGGAATTCGTATTCAGTAGGCTCAAGCAAAGAAAAATTAGGAGTAAAAACTACTTATAAAGGCACATTAAAGACATATGTAAATAGAACAGGTGGAAGATATGCTACAGATGTTAAAGTGACTGTTAATAGTGGAAAGCGTAAAATTAAATCTTTAAAATGGAAGACATATCATTCCGCATATGGTGTGATTGGTATGAGTGGAAAGACACCAAGCCTTGGAATTGTATATGATGGTTCTATTTCAAGTAGTTCGTATACAAATACATTTTCTTTCGAAAAAACAAAGAACTATACTGCTGTCTTACCTGCATATATTAAGACATGGGGAAAAGTTTTTGTAAGAACTACTTCAGGTGAGTATAATTATGGTACTAAGGTATATTCTTCATGGGAGTAGTGTGAAGGGGGAAGTTATGAGTAATACATTGTTAATTGGTTGCATCTTGATAGCTGGATTGGCGCTAACTATAGGAATCATTATTGGTATAGTTAAATTTTGCAAAAAATAATGGTGGATTTCATATAGTAAAAACATATAAAAACGGCAAATTTGACGAGATCGAAGCCCTTGTAAAAGAGGAAAAAAATAGCTTGCAATCGCTAAGGTAAAGTGCTACAGTAAATAGTATGAAAACCGAATAATACTTCAGGGCGGGGCGCAATTCCCCACCGGCGGTAAAGCCCGCGAGCCGTAAGGCATGAACTGGTGTGATTCCAGTGCCGACAGTATAGTCTGGATGAGAGAAGTGAACAAGTGTATAGAATCCGTTGATAGAATAAGCGGATAAAATAAGTGAACACGCTCTGGAATGATTTTTCATTTCAGAGCTTTTTTACTTTATAGGAAAGTTCGCTTTTTGACGATTTATTGAACGAGAATAGCC
>JAUNTC010000104.1 GCA_030538915.1 Lachnospiraceae bacterium
CATGTTTACTGGGTTTGTAGCCATTTTTTATCTTTCCAACTGTCAAAGATGAGATCTTATTAGCCACTACTGTTACAACGTTAGTATAGCACTTCAATTCTTTTCTTTTTTCTTCTAAAATAATACGGAACGAGAAACAAAAGAGTTGCTATCCACGCAATCGGATAACTGATCAATATCGTTTCCACGCTACGATAAATCGGTGTTACAAGTACCATCCACGGAATTCGCACAAGGAATAATCCTGCAAATGTAAAGATAGTCGGCCACAATACATCTCCAAAACCTCTCAAACCACCGGTCAGATTTTCCAACAGGATGCACAACAGATAACTTGGCACAAGATAGCGAAGCATATGTACGCCGATATCAATTACCGTCTGGTCTGTTGTGAATAGATGATAGAGCGGCTCGCAGAATATATACAGCAGGATCAGCACAGCACCATTCAATGCGAAGGAAAGTCCAAGATTGACTCTTACACTCTTGTATGCTCGATTCATCTTTCCTGCACCGTAGTTTTGTCCTACAAATGTTGTTACTGCCACGCCAAGCGCACCCATTACTGTCCAGAAGATCATATCCAGTTTTCCGTATGCAGCCCATCCAGCTACCGTATCTGTTCCAAATTCGTTCACAACCGCCTGGATGATCACATTGGTCACGCCATACGCACATGCCTGCAATGCCCCCGGTATTCCAATCTTAAGCTCTTTTCCAAGCACCTGTCTGTTCACGCGGATCTCTCTTATATGAAGTTGCATCACATCATAATCCCGCATAAGAGAATATGTTACAAGCACAGCACTTACAAACTGCGACACTACCGTTGCCAGAGCCGCTCCTGCAATTCCCATATGCATAAATACGACCATAACAATATCCAATACAATGTTCATGATACAACAGACGATCAGATAAATAAGCGGCCGTTTGGAGTCTCCGATGGCACGCATGATCGCCGCGCCCATATTATAGACAAGTGTAAAAATAATTCCGAGAAAATAAAATTTCAAATAGACGGTCGAATCGCTCATCATATCGTCCGGCGTATTCATGCCACGCAAAAAATACGGTGTCCCGATCACTCCGATAACTGTGACCAATATGCTTACCACAATGGAAAAAGCGTATGCGGTGTGGAGACCTTCGTGCAGTCCTTCCGCATCTTTTGACCCGTAAAACTGAGCAATAATAACAGCTGCCCCGTTGGCGAGCCCGTTAAAGAATGTGATCACGATGGATGCGATCACGGCTGCCGGTCCTCCTACGCTGGCAAGTGCGGCTTTTCCTACAAATCTTCCCACAATGATCGTATCTACTGTCGTGTACAGCTGCTGCACAAGTGCCCCGAGCATGATCGGAATGAAAAAGATCAACAATTGCTTCCAGATGACACCTTCAGTAATTTCATTTTTCTTAAAATTCCTCTCTGACATTCTTCCCCATCTCCTTAAAAAACTCAGTCTAAAAAAGGTCCACCGGACCTTTTTGTCGTATGCTTGGCAACTAAAAAATCAGTGCGAAGCTGCCAAATTCACGCTGATCTTTCCCTTTTCATACCTGAGTCTATTTTATCATGGAATAGGGAGAATGGGAATATGCTGTTATAATATAAATAGAAGTGACAGACCGTATGATTGAAAGCCTTCTCCTGACAATGATCCATGAAGGTCCAAGAGTTATTGCCGATCCAGACAATTATGAAGCCATGCGATTGAACACGAGTTGTCTGCTCTTTATGATTGTACACACGGAGCAGGACTTGCAGTTGTCATGCCTGCTGTATTTACTTATACATTAGAACATAATGTAATGCGATTTGCGCAGGCTGCAGTACGCGTTTGGGGATGCCAGATGGATTTTACTGATCCTAAGAGAACTGCACTGGAAGGAATTGAGGCATTGAGAAGCTGATGGTATGTTAAACTTTACATATTATAAAAAAATCAGTGTGAACCAACCCGGCTCACACTGATTTTCTATATGAAATAACACTAAGAAAACATATTTTACACTGCTATGACTACTGGTTTGAATCCTTCCATCGACACAACCATGATCGGTTCTCCTTTATGGATCACGGTACCTTTCTCTGAATTTCTTGCTCGCACTTTCATTTTTCCATTACAAATCGTTCCTTTTCCCTTCCAGTTAATATCTGTATCCGCAAAACCGATCTCCCACAGATACTTCCGTTCTCTGCGATTACGCAACACATTCATCACTACACGGATCACCATATTAAGCACAGTCACTACAATCACGCCAATCACACCTTTTATAAATCCCTTCACCGGCAGTGCTGCAGAACAGATGATTCCGCCGATAGCCAAAACCAATCCACTATTTGCAATATACCCTCCATTCCAGTTTCTGCCATAGGAATAGAACAGTGGTTTACCGGTATATTTTTCGATGATACTTAAGCCGCTTCCGTAACAAATAATTGCAGTTCCTATTATCAGATGGACGATCACAGGAACCTTATACATCCCAAAGTCATAATTCAATATATCTATAATCCCCTCATCTCCTGACGTTATAAGTCTGCTGATAATTTCAAACACCGGTATCACTACCGCAAAAGCCAACATCCACCAGAACATATTGAGGTCAAATACACGCGCATGGATCTGATCCATCTCATTTCCTGCTTCTTCCGGATTGCCCATCTGTCTTACCGCTTCGGCTTCAGCCTCTTTTTTACTCATGCCGTTCTCCATAAGTGCCTCTATGCAATCATCAATATGCGCTTCGTACTCGTCTAATATTTCTCCTCGCACGGAAGCATTCGATATACACTTTCCAAGCCTTTTCAAATAATCGTTTTTTGTCATAGCCACACATCTCCTTTCAGGCATCGGCATGCAGAAGGTTCTGTACTGCCGAACTGTAGTAATTCCATTCTTCCACCATCTTGGACAGATACTTTTCGCCACTCGGTGTGATATGATAGTACTTTCGAAGCTTCCCGTTTATCTCCTGCGAATAGCAACTCAAATACCCGGATTCTACGAGTCCATGAAGCAATGGATACAAAGTTCCCACCTTCAACTCAAACACGTTGTCCGAGCGTTTTGCAAAGGTATCGATCATCTCATAGCCATACATATCCTTTTCAGAAATCAACTTCAAAATCAACATTGCTGTATTGCCTGACATCTGATTCTTACTCAATCTCATAACACCTACTCCTTTCATATGTTCCCGTTCGTTATATATCGATAATCGATATATGGGATTAAAAAAATATGAACTTTCTCTTTTGTTTGATTTCATTATATATCGGCTATCGATATATGTCAAGCATCGAATTATAAAAAAGGTTTCGCACTTGTTCTTCGTGCGAAACCTTTTTATGATTTATGCTGTTACTTTCTTGTCTGCTGTTGCTGTTTTACGTTCCGGTCTTTCTAAGAGCTTTTTAATTCCCTGGATTGCTACGATCACACCAAGGATCAGAAGCAATACTGCAAATATAAGCTGTAATGAATTTCCAAGATCAAGACCGGTTGTCATAAATGCTTTTGACAGTTTTACGATTGTCATACCAAGTGCTGTAAATGTAACTGCCATCATGAACACCATCGGTACCCACAGCATGAATCCTGTTCGCTTTGTCTTCTTAAGAAATACTGCGCAGGCTACAAGTGCAAGTACGGATAATAACTGGTTTGCTGATCCAAACAATGGCCAGATTTCTGCATATCCGACTTTTGTCAGCAAATATGCAAGCACAAGTGTAATGATTGTTGCGAAGTATTTATTTGTCACTATTTTCAGGAGCGGGCTCATATTCTCCTCGTCTACGTCATCATCCAAGAAGAATTCCTGGAATGACAAACGTCCGACTCTGGCTACCGAATCCAATGATGTAAGTGCAAATGCTGAAACTGCCAGGTTGATCAGTGTAAATACAAGTGTGTGTGGCAATCCTACAACAGCCAGGAAGTTTGCGATCGCTCCTGCAAAGATCTGTGGCTGTGTTGTCAGTCCCTGTGCTGCAGCCTCTCCTTTGGCAAATGATGCAACTGCGATCAAAGCGATAACTGCAAGCATACTTTCCATTAACATTGCTCCAAATGATACTGGAAGCATATTTTTCTCATTTTTGATCTGTTTTGAAGCAGTACCGGAAGATACCAGTGAATGGAATCCAGAAACCGCACCACAGGCAATTGTTACAAATAAGATTGGGAACATATACTGTCCATCTACATTGAAGCTTGTAAATGCTTTCAAGTTACATGTTGGATTTGCAACAAATACACCTACGATTGCACCAACGATCATGAAGATCAAAAGGTAACTGTTCAGGTAGTCACGTGGCTGCAGCAATGCCCATACCGGTGCAACGCTTGCGATCAAAATATATGCAAAGATAATGATATGCCATATATTTAAGCTTACATATACAGGGAATTTTAATCCCAATGCGATTGCAGCTACGAGTAAAACAATTGCAACTGCTGTGTTAATCCATTTATTGAATTTTGTATATTTTAAGAACATTCCAAGTCCGACAGCTTCAATAATAAATAACATAGAAGTTGTTGCAACTGCACCGTTAGCTGCTACTTTTGTTACTTCGCCTGCTTCATTTGCAACGAAACCATTAAATGTTCCGGCTACGACATCTGCAAATGCCGCAACTACAAGAATACAGAACAACCAGCAGCATAACAGGAATAATTTCTTACCTAATTTTCCAATATATTCTTCAATAATATATCCAATCGTACGTCCTTTATTCTTAACAGATGCATACATAGATGCGAAATCCTGTACTGCACCAAAGAATACACCACCAATTAAGATCCACAAAAGTACCGGAAGCCATCCAAAAATCGCTGCCTGGATCGGTCCGTTGATCGGTCCTGCACCTGCGATCGATGAAAACTGGTGACCGAATACAACGTTCGTGTCGGCTGGTACATAGTCAACTCCATCTTCCATCTCATATGCCGGAGTTTTGGCATTCGGGTCTATTCCCCATTTGTTTTGGAGATAACGGCCATACAGTAAATATGCTCCGCCGAGCACTACGATGGCAATTATCATCATAAGTATTCCACTCATATAAAATCCCTCCTCTTTCTCTGTCACTTATAAAGTTTAGCCCTTTCCCGTGGTAAAGCACGAGAGTGGAATTTCACAAAATTAACAAAAACAGGAGGATTCTTTTATGCATATTTACAAATTATGATGAGACACCGCACAAACCGCAAGGCACGCAAAGCTGCTTTGTGGCTTCCCGACTTCTTTTCTTGTGCAAAAAAAAGAAGCTGCTACTTCACGAAAATCTATTCGTTAAAGCAACAGCCCCTTCTCACTTAATGCCGCAGACCGGAATCGAACCGGTACGGGAGTATAAGTCCCGCAGGATTTTAAGTCCTGTGCGTCTGCC
>JAUNTC010000019.1 GCA_030538915.1 Lachnospiraceae bacterium
GCGTACGCTAAATTTTCGTCTGCGTTTATATTTAGTTGGAACTTTTAACGTAGTGTCCCACTACGGATGGCTTCTCCAACTTCCAGACCCCCGTCGAAACCAGTACAAGCCCTAATCATAGACTACTGGTATGCAGACGTCCTTCGTCTGAGTACCATTATATGGAGATACCGATAAAAAGTCAAGAGCTGCTCATTGAACTTACAGGTAAATATTACAGTTCCATCGGCTTTCCGTTTAACGCTGCCGCAACAAGCTTGTCTCCTCCGTCATAGGTCAATTTCAAAGAGAAAAAATCCTTTTCTTCATCCAAAAGCCGGAAGAAGATCTTATCTCCCTCCCAGATGTTTAACTTCCAAATCTCTTTTTTATCTACCCACTCCAATTCACCTTCGTCACAAGGAATCGGATTTCCTTCAAATCCATCTGCGGTAAATAAAGACATATATTCTGTCACACCACCGCCGGATACAAATGTTACGATACCACGGTATTGATACGAAGTCAGCGTGTAACCGGTCTCTTCTTTTACTTCTCGTAAGAGACACTCTTCCGGGCTTTCATCTGCTTCGAAATGTCCGCCCACACCGATCCATTTGTCTTTATTTACATCGTTTTCTTTCACAGTTCTGTGAAGCATCAAATATTTCCCGTCTTTTTCTATATAGCATAGTGTACTTAATCCTGTCATTTTCATTCTCTCCTCTTGAGCATGTTAATTATGTTGTGGTATGATACCAACGACTAACATTATTATGATAATGAATTTTCAGGAGAAATGCAATGAATCGAACGATTGAATATAAAATTACCGCAGAGCAGGATGGGCTCCGCGTAGAACAATTTCTGCGTCGCAAAGGATATTCCGGGCAGAATATCGCCGAGATCAAACGAATGCCAAAAAGCGTACTTGTAAATGGTGAACATTATTACATGCGCCAGACATTAAAAACAGGCGATGATCTCGTTATAAAAATCTGTGAGACAGCCAGTTCCGAAAAAATCCCACCTGTTTATCATCCGCTTGATATTGTCTATGAAGACGAGGACATTATTGTTATTAATAAAGCTGCCGGCATGCCGATCCACCCGTCTTTAAATCATTACACCGAATCTATGGCAAATGCCCTTGCCTGGTACTACCAGGAGCAGGGAAAGCCATTTATTTTCCGTTGCTGTAACCGTCTGGACCGGGACACTTCCGGGCTGACTGTCGTTGCAAAACATCTGGTCAGTGGTAATATTTTATCTACAATGGTAAAAGAGCGACGCATTCACCGAGAATATCTCGCCATCTGCAAAGGCTCTGTTACACCGCCAGAAGGTACGATCGACGCACCGCTCGGGCGAAAGGATGGAACGATCATTGAACGTACCGTGGATTTTGAAAATGGAGAACGTGCCATCACCCACTACCACGTCGTAGAGGAGAAAAATGGACACAGCCTTGTCGCACTCCGATTGGAGACTGGTCGTACGCACCAGATCCGTATCCATATGCGCCATCTTGGATTTCCGCTCATTGGAGATTATCTATACAATCCAGATATGGAGCATATTTCAAGGCAAGCACTCCACTCGCACAAACTATCCTTCACACATCCGATAACCGGCGAGGCGATGGAATTTGTCGCTCCGCTTCCAAAAGATATGGCACAGGTGATTGCATGATCTCCTGTGCCATTTTTACACTCCTTTACAGTGTATATCATACCTTTTTCCAAGCCATCTTTCTATCTGGATTTGCGTAAATCAAAGAAAAATTCATGTAAAATCAGTGGCAGATGATTTTTTTCAGTTCCATGCCAAGCAGTTTCGTATCAATTGGTTTTGCTACATAACCATTCATACCTGCCATCTTGCACACTTTCATGCTATCTGTTTCACTCTGCGCAGTCATGGCCAGGATTGGTGTCTGTCTGACACT
Organism: Lachnospiraceae bacterium; assembly: GCA_030538915.1. Classification (GTDB taxonomy): domain Bacteria; phylum Bacillota; class Clostridia; order Lachnospirales; family Lachnospiraceae; genus Dorea_D. The sequence goes on from JAUNTC010000019.1 coordinate 1,928, forward strand.
ATTTTTCTGAAAAATCCGAATCTCTTTGGCAGCCTCGATTCCATCCATAACCGGCATCATAAGATCCATCATGATCACATCGTATTCGCCACCTGCCTTCACCTTGTCAAGTGCCTCTTTCCCGTTCCATGCCTTCTCGACAACGACTCCCATGTTTTCCAGATAAAATTCTGCCACTTCCATATTGATCTCATTGTCTTCCACAAGAAGAATATGCAGCCCTTCCAGCACATTTTCTTCTTTTTCTTCCTGTACATTCTGCGAAGCGTACTCATTGAGATCTAACTCAAATGGAATCCTTACAACAAATGTAGATCCTTCTCCCACAACACTTTTCACCTGAATGCTTCCATGCATGGAATTGACAAGTCCTTTCACGATCGACATTCCAAGTCCGCTTCCTTTATATCGCGTACGGGCATCGGTTTTTTCCTGTGTAAATGGTTCAAAAAGCTGCTTCTCAATAAAATCCCGGCTCATACCGATGCCGGTATCGACAATTTTAAACTCATATAAAACATAGGTATCGTTACATTTCACTTCCTGTGCATACGTATCGATCTGTCCGTTTGGCTTATTATATTTGATTGAATTGCTCATAAGATTAATCAAAATCTGGCGAAGATGCAATGGACTTCCGAGCACCTTCACATGTTTCATATCTTTTCTATGCTTTATATGGGTGATGCCACCTTCCGTAATCTGCGTATCCAAAAGGAGACTGACTTCTTCCATCAAAGCCTCCAGATCAAACGGTTCTTTGTATAATTTCATATTACCAGATTCAATTTTGTTGATTTCTAACACGTCATTCACTAACGCCTGTAAATGGTTTGTAGAAACTTGAATCTTTCTTAAGCAATCATCCATTTTCTCTTTATCATCACGGTTCTTTCGGATAATATCGAGCATACCGTTAATTCCATTGATTGGCGTACGAATGTCATGACTCATGCGATTCATAAATTCTGTCTTTGCTCTGTTCTCACTGTCGGCAGTTTCATATGCAACTTGCAGACGTTCTTTTTCCTGCTCTTCTTTCAGATGAAAACTAGATGTATCGCGATAAAGAATAATTCCCTGGATTACAGTATTTCTTCTTCCTGTCTTTTCATCATAGATCATCTCCAAAGACATAAGCACTGTCTTCTGTAGCCATACATATTGTCCAAGATTGTTCTGTTCCTGATATTCTACTGTCACCTGTTTGTCACCATTTAAATAACGTTCCAAAAGCTTGGAAGAGGAATCCACAATTCGATAATTTTCCAGTGTTTTTTCCATAACATATTTGCGACGTTCCTGACAATATGCATCATAGGAACATGGCATTGCCAGATCCATTGCAAAATCTTTGCCTTTTTTATGGTAGAACATACTCTTCAGGCTGTCGTTCGTAAGATCTACAATACTGATTCCCTGAGCACTCTCCATTAATGCTTCAAAATAATCTCCATTTTCCGTAATGAATTGTTTCAACTGTTCATAATATCTCGTCAACTGATACTTCTCATCCATACTCTGTTCTATCGTATGATGAAAATTATCAAATCCAAGAATAAAGTGATGCAGCTTCCCATCTGCTGTAGCATTTACAAAAAGCGCCGTTATCCGTCCGGTGCATAGTCCCTGCTCATCTTCTTTCCGATATGCAAACTCCTTTGTTTCTTGTTTTGTGCTTAATTCCGCTTCCATAGTAGAAAGGTTTAACCAGCTGCGCATATTTCTGCGTGTTTTCTCTGTTGAAAGTTCCTGTATGATCTGTTCTACAGCTCCGGAGTAGCTTCCATCATCTGCCAGAAAGAATCCACTTTCCGCACGAAGGATACGATATTCATCCATTCTCGCATCACAGTAAATACACGTATGGAAAACATATCGCGAGGACTGCATCCATTTGATCAGGCGCATATCTTCTGCCCGTTTTCCTTTTTCCTCACGGATTCTGGCACGGTTCTTATCTACATACATATTTTTATCTGCCTGTTGAAAGAGAAAACGCATTGTACACGCTTCGTAGTCATCTGACAACGCATATCCGCCCGCATAGCTGATTGGCAATTCTGGATGCACATATGAATATGCTCTCGTTTTTGTCTTCAAATTGTGAAGAAGATTCTGAACTATTCCATGCGTTTTTCCTTTGACCACCGCCATAAATTCATCACCACCACAACGGCCGTCAAACACTTCTCCCGGCATATTTTCACGCAACTGCTGTGCGAAGGTACGGATGTATTCATCTCCTTTTTCATGTCCAAGGTTATTATTGATCGTACGGAGATTGTTAAGGTCAAATACGCACACTGCGATTTTCTCTCCCTCTTCGATCACACTCTCACGCGAGAGGATCTCTTCGCATTTATTTTTATTCGGAAGTCCTGTTGCATCATCCAGATAGACTTTCTTTTGCAAAATACGATTTTGCGCAGTATACTGAAATGCTTTTACAATCTCAATTCCCAGAAGGAAAAGAAGTCCTACAATATCAAGAAACACAAGTTTTTCCAGCCGCTCCAGTGCTGATGCCTGCTTTTGCGAATAGATTTCCGCCAGCCCCGTCGCCTGGTCGCACATTCGGAAAAATGTCTCACTCATCGGGATGATCTTCGTCTCATCATATCCCTTTGCACGTACTTTTTTAATCTCTTTCTTAAGACTGGCATAATTGATATCAAGTTCCTGCATTTTCTCTTGGAAATCTTTATCTTCCAGCCAAACAAGATGAATTCTTTCACTTCCATTTCGCAATCCATCTATGTATTCCTGTACATCTTCGATCATCTGATCCTGTGGCTTTCCGGCATTTTCAAGTTTAACGATGCGCTGCGTTTTTCCTCGGACCAGTCCGGCATAATTTACTACACGGGCGGTTCCCTGAATCCGCGACACCAACCCCAGCACAAGAATAAACAATGTGATCAGAATGACTGTCAGGATCATCATTATTGCGCGTGGGAAATACATTTTATTTTTTTCTTTACTGCTTTTTATAATCTTCATTTTTTACTCCAAAACTATATATAATAGTTTTATTTTATCCGATTTCCATATGATACGCAACAAAAGTGAACTACTAAAATACGCCTGTCACAAAAATTTCGATTCCTATAAAAATCAAGATCACCCCGCCAATGATCGTTGCTTTTCCTGCGAATTTCGTTCCGCATCTTTTTCCGATTCCGAGACCGCATATGCAAAATACAAATGTCACGAAAGCAATGAGCATTGAACAGACAAAAGCCATCACAAGCGGGTAATCTGCGATTGTGAATCCGACCGATAAAGCATCTATGGAAGTGGCAACGCCCTGTACAAATAGTGCCCACGCCCCAACACCGCAGCTTTCTTCCTCTTCACCACCTCGAATGCCATCCTTGAGCATCATTCCACCAATATATAAAAGCAAAATCAGTGCAATCCACGGAATAAACTTTTCAAATGCACGAAAATATTGCACGACGGTATGCACGCAAAACCATCCGACCATCGGCATTAATGCCTGAAAAAGCGCATAGACACTTGCCACTACACACATTTTTTTCTTTCCCATCAAAGGCTCATTGAGTCCATTTGCCAAAGATACCGAAAACGCATCCATCGTAAGACCTACGCCCAAAAGCACGCTGTTTATAAAAAATAATAGATTCCATTCCATCTCATATTCCTCCAAGCATCCTGCAAAATGCAGTGCAAAAAACCAAGTACAATAATTTACTATACTTGGTCTGCTTCTGCTTTGTCAATTCATTTAATTAAATCCGATAATACGTCTTGCAACCATATAGGCAAGAGAAGAAATCTTTCTTCCGGATCTTCCCGGGATGTTCATCGTCTGTCCTAAAATTCCGTAGCGGATCTTCAGGAAACTATGCAAATCCTTCTTACGAAGATACTTCCACAGTTCATGTTTCTTATCAAGATTTTCCTTATCTTTCGACCGGATACATAAAATGGAAGAAACAGTCATCATGATTGCAAGGTAATTCAGCATGTAAGATTTTAATTTCTTGCACCCGATATTTTTAAGCTGATACATATCGATCATTGTTTTCGTAACAAATATCTGCTGGTCGAGACGCTTGATCATCACTTTTTCATTCACTGACTGATCGTCTCTTCCAATGAAATAACGATAAAAATCTACATCCAAATAATAAATCTTGCGTACATGCGGAAGTGGATAATATACGTAAATATTGTCTACATAAAATGTATGCTTCGGCAAATGCAGCTGAATAAGCTTCAGCATATCTGTACGATAGATAACGGAATGCATCAGAATGTACTGATCCAGACGGAAATGTCCGATATCTTCCCAGCGGAAGATTTCATCCTGTGGCAACACGTTTCTATAATGCACAACTTTCTTATGTGTCGCCCCGACTTTCTCATATACGTAATTTGAAATAAGCATATCAATCTCTTCATTCTCTTCTTCTAAATCTCTTAAAAGCTTTAGGATCTTGTGAAGAGACTCTTCGTCCACCCAGTCATCACTGTCTACTACTTTAAAATATTTACCGGTCGCATGACTCAATCCGGCATTCACCGCATCTCCATGTCCACCATTTTCTTTATCTACAACTTTTACAATGTCCGGATATTTTTCCACATATTCATGGGCGATCTCCGACGTTCTGTCCTTTGATCCATCATTGACAATTATAATCTCTACATCTTCTTTTCCAGGCAAAATGCTCTCAATCGCCTTTGCCATATATTCCTGCGAATTATAACTTGGAATTGCAAATGAAATATACTTCATCGTATTCTCCTTTCCTTTATGTCTGAATTAGTATAACGTATTTATCTTAATTTTCCAAGAAAGAACTATTAAATTATTATTAAGTTTTCTTTGGGATTGTAAATTATTTTGTTTTCAGCTATAGTATTTTATGGTAAAATGCCTCTGTTACAGGAGAACTTTTAAACCGAGAAATTACATCAACATGGAGGACTTTGAATATGAAAAATATAATCGTTGGACAATCCGGCGGACCGACTGCTGTTATTAACGGAAGTCTCTACGGCGTTGTCACAGAAGGTATGGCACATCCAGAAAAGATCGAGCATGTATACGGAATGGTCAATGGAATCGAAGGATTTTTAAACGATCAGATCATGGATATGGCACCCCTTTCTGAAAATGGCGAACTTGAATTTGTAAGAACAACACCAGGTGCTTACCTTGGCTCCTGCCGTTATAAATTGCCGGAAGATTTAAATGACCCGGTTTACCCGAAGCTTTTTCAGAAATTTGAAGAGAAAAGCATTGGATATTTCTTCTACATCGGTGGAAATGATTCAATGGATACCGTAAGCAAGCTTTCTCGCTACGCAGCTGGAATAAACAGTGACATTCGTTTCATCGGCGTTCCAAAAACAATTGATAATGACCTTGTAAATACAGACCATACACCGGGATTCGGAAGTGCAGCCAAATATGTGGCATCCGTTGTACGTGAAGTAGCTGCGGACGCTTCTGTTTACGACAACAAACAGTCTGTCACAATTGTAGAGATCATGGGCCGCCACGCAGGATGGCTGACTGCTGCAAGCGTTCTTGCCCGCAAATTCAAAGGAGATAACCCGGTACTTATCTATTTACCGGAAGTTGCTTTCGATCAGGACGCCTTTCTAAACAAAGTACGCGAAGCGTTAAAGACAACTCCAAATCTTGTCGTATGCATTTCTGAAGGAATCAACAACGGAAAAGGTACCTTCATCTGTGAATATGCAAGCGATGTCGGTGTCGATATATTTGGACATAAAATGCTCACCGGTTCCGGAAAATATCTGGAAAACCTTGTAAAAGAAAAAATTGGCGTAAAGGTACGATCCATCGAATTAAATGTATGCCAGCGCTGCTCCAGCTCCATGCTCTCTGCAACAGACCTTACTGAGGCGATTGGTGCAGGAACTTACAGTGTGAAAGCTGCACTCGCCGGCGAAACCGGACAGATGATCACCTTTATCCGCCATGCAGATCATCCTTACGAACTCTCTTATGGCACAGCAGACGTCAATGAAATCTGTAATGAGGAAAAGGCAGTTCCAACCGAATGGATCACAAAAGACGGCTCCGATATCAGCGAGGAATTTATCGCTTATGCACGTCCGCTGATCCAGGGAAATGTAGTCGTTCCAACGAAGGACGGATTGCCTGTTTTTGCATATAGAAAGTAAGAAAAACAAGGAAAAAGTTTTGCCTTCAAAGCGTTCACATTTTGTTCATCTTTCTTTCAAAATTCTTTCACTTATACAACATTCTTTCTTCACAGATGTTGCATATACTAAAAGCATAAAGAAAAGACATTAAGTAACCTTTTGAATAAACTTTTTCATAATACGTGCCGGGAGTCGTGAGAGAACGATTGCCCGGCATCCTCCCTTTTAAGACTAAAAAAGCCGCAGAGTAATGCAGAAAAACATTGCCCTGTGACTTTTATTTTCCCATTTAGAAAATGGTACAAAAAAAGCGGGTGATGGGAATCGAACCCACGTATCCAGCTTGGAAGGCTGGTGTTCTACCATTGAACTACACCCGCATTATTCGCATCACTTATCCGTGACACGAATAATATTATATTATTAACATTCATAAATGTCAATAACTTTTTTATTTTTTTAAATATTCCTCCCACACTTCTTCTGGCACTAGCTTTCCACCGGTTGCCCAGACGATCTGTGTTGCGTTTGCAAGCACATCCGCTGTAAGCCCGTGCATTTTGCAATACTCCTGGATCTCTATTTTTTCATTCCAGTTTACCGGACCGATAAAGGATGCGCAGCTGGATGGCTCAATTCTCTCCCCCTCTGTCTTATCAAGAAGTCGGAGAAAATCATATAGCCTGCTATCATTTACTGTAAATCCGCCAGACAGAAGATTTGTCATAATTCTTGTCACAAAACTGGATGGACTTGCGCATGCAAGACCGTCTGCCTCTGTCTTTCCGCTTAAGCCATACTCGTGTACATTTGCTTTTTCATATCTCTGCGTTGCAATTCCAAGAAGTACAGACGGACACTCTACCGGCTCAACAAAGAAACAATGTACATTGTCTCCATACAGACGTTTTAATCCATAGGAAACGCCACCCGGAGCGCCACCTACACCTGATGGTACATAAAGGATCAGAGGATGTTTCTCATCAATGATGATCCCCTGCTCTTCCATCTGTTTTTTCAATCGTTTCGCTGCCACCGCATATCCAAGGAACAGATTCACTGATTTCTCATCATCCACAAAATAGCTCTTCGGATCTGCATCTGAATTCTTACGTCCTTCCTGCACTGCTTTGGAATAATCCTGTTCATACTCGATCACTTCCACGCCTTTGCTTCGAAGAAGGTCTTTCTTCCATGCTCTTGCATCCGCAGACATATGTACAATTACATGGAATCCCAATGCTGCACTCATAATTCCGATGGACATACCGAGATTTCCGGTCGAGCCTACCTGTACCTTAAATCCGGACAAAAATTTCTTCATCTCTTCGCCGGCAAACACCTCATAAGAATCTGTACTCTTAAGCATACCGTGTTCGATTGCAAGATCCTCTGCATGTTTTAAAACTTCATAAATACCACCACGTGCTTTTACAGAACCCGCAATAGCTAAATGACTGTCTTTCTTAAGAAATAATCTTCCAGGGATCGTAACATCGTAAGCCTCTTCCAATCCGGCTTTCATCTTTGGAATTTCTTTCAGTTCAGACTCAATAAGTCCTAATGTCTCCCTTGTTTCTGGAAATTCTTTCATAATAAACGGTGCAAAACGATCCAGTCGATTTTTTGCATCTTCAATATCCTCATCCGATACAATAAGCTCACATAAAGCATTCACAAGATAATAAGGAAGATACGCTGTATTTCTCCATCCGGCCTCTTCTTTATTGCGCATCCTTTTGATTGCATGTGCGTTCCGCTCAGTAAATATTTTTTCACACATTTCATTCCCCATTTTTTAATCTCCTTTCTTCCGATCAATATCCTGTAGTTCTTTTTTATCCGTCTCACAAATCATGATCTCTTTCGGATATTTCTTCAAAATCTGTCTGCCACCTGTGTCCCCTTTAAGTTGCAGCAGTTCATCGAAATATCTTTTGTCCCACAATACCGGATTCCCCGGTACGTCATTTGCACCTGCACATACAATTTTTCCGGCATTGTCACGAAAGAGTTTCATTAATCTGCGAAGCGTTTCTGCCTTGAGATAAGGCTGGTCTCCCACAACGAAAAGAATCCCTTTTACGTCTGGGTGTAATTCTAAACATTTCTTCAATCCACATTGAAGCGAATATGCAATCCCCCTTTCCGGATATTCATTTATAGCAACTGCAATTCCCCGATCTGTGGCCGCTCCTTCGATTTCTGAAAATCTTGTTGAAACAACTTTCGTACACATCGTAAAACATTTCAGTTCATCAAATATATGTTGGATCATCGGTGCACCTTCTACGTTGTCTAAAAGTTTATTTGCACCATATCTGGAAGATCGGCCTGCTGCAAGAACAACAATTCCAATGTCGCCATAAAAAAACTGTTCTGCCACCTCACAGGCTTTCTCTCCAAGCAGATTTGCCTTGTCTGAAATTTTATATACAAGAGAGGAATCCTTTCTTGGATCTACGTCCCCGATTTTTAATCCTTCCTTAACGCTGACGCCTTCCTGAAGCATTCCTCTGACAACTCCGTCTACTTTTGCATAGACTGCTTTTCCACCAGTATATGCAACAACCTGTCCTTTTTCCACTATTGTACCGATCTTTACAACCGGCTTCATCATACCATCACCGGACGCTTTCAAAAGGCGCTCGATCCCATATCCACCGATCAATCCCGGCACACCGGTATTGGCAAGCGGTGTCCCATCATAAAAAACACGCCCGAGGCTCTCTCCACGCATCGTTTCCAACGCCACATAGCAATCTCTTCCTCCGAAAAAACCAGGTCCCAGACCGATCACGCAAGGGGCATCGTCTATTTTCGTTCCGGTATTACGCTTTGCAAGAATGGCATCAATCAATACATCCGGTTGATATAAATCCTTTATCTTTGCCTCCGGATCTACGATTACAGCAATTTTTTTATTTTCCAAGACATCATTTAATTGCTTTTCAGTCTCTACCAATACTGCTTCGATTCCTTCTACCGTTGCTTTCCTCTCATAAACGGCTCTTGAAAATGCCACCTGTCGCCGCACCGTAAGCGGTATGGCAATCTCTGTCATAACTACCTGGTGCCCTTTACGAAAAAAAGAGGCAGCTACGCCAGTCGCAAGATCTCCTGCGCCTTTCACTAAAACTCTCATAGCTACCTCCTTACTTTTATACTTATTCCATTCTATCACATGCAGCAAAACAAGTCAAATGTACAGCCTTCAAAGAAGTGTCTTTCTCTTCTTCCAGCATTTTTCGGGCGATCCGTTCAGCTATTTCCAGCCGTTCCGTCGTATCCGCCTTATTTAATACAACCTGATAGTTCATCCGCTCTGTCACGGATTTACGGCCGCCTTCCGGGCTCAATGCAAGTGTTACAATATCTTCCCACTGCAATACATCCTCGCTGCTCTTCCCAAGAAGCTTACATACATACTCCGATCTTAAAGAGCATTCCTTAATCTTACATCCGATTCCATCCAGTCCATAGACGCAGATCACATGCGTTGTATCCTTTAAGATTACAGGTTCCGTCTCTCTTGGTGCTTTCACCGGCAGACATTTCGCTCCATCTGCCTCCAAAAACATCCATGCACCGATCTTTTCCACATTTTCAAGAAAGCGAACCGGAAAACTCCCCATTTTCCCATCTCCGACGGGGATTCCCATCCACACACTTCCTTTTTTCTGAAGTGTGTTTTCAATTTTCGCAATATCTGCTTCTCCGACAAAATATTCTTTCGTTCCGAGCTGCATATGCGTCGTTGTAGTAATGATATGTGAAATATTTTCTGCAAGACATTCTTCCTGCAGTTTTCGGATCATCGTCGTCTTACCACCTGCACCTACAACGCTTACAATGCCTGCATGGCCTTCTTCTTTGGAAAATGCAGCAAGCCCCAATGCTTTGAAGAGGCTTTCCTCACATCTTTTTCCATTTCTATCGAAACAATATATTTTCTCACCAACCGTATCTATCTCATGGCGCATTTTCTATTCTCCATCAAGAAGCGACATGGCAATCTTCTCACTTGTGATCGGCAGACTTCTATGCCAACATCCGGTTGCATTGTAAACCGCATGAGCAATCGCCGGTGCCGGTGTATTAATTACAACTTCACCGATGGATTTTACTCCAAATGGACCTGTCGGCTCAAAGCTTGGTCTGAATTCTACACGCAGTGGACCATAGTCTCTTCTCGTAGGTATCTTGTACTGCATAAAGGAATTATTTAACATCTGTCCCTTTGCATTGTACTGGATATTTTCATAAAGAGCCATACCGATTCCCTGTCCAAGACCACCTTCTACCTGTACCGTTGCAAGGTTCGGATTTACAACTGTTCCACAATCAACAACAGCCGCATAATCCAATACTTCCACATGACCGGTTGCTTTATCAAGTTCGATCTCTACAGCTCCTGCCATATACGGCGGCGGAGATACCGGCGAAGTATGACTTTCTGTCACCTGTAATGCAAAATCATTAAAGCACTGTGCTTTAAATCCAACCTCTCCTGTTGTCACAGACTGACCTGTCTTCACATTGCGAACAACATGTCCGTCAAGTTCTACATCTTCTTCCTCACATTCCATCATAGTCGCTGCAAGCTTGCAGATTCTCTTTGTAAGCTCTGTGCAAGCTTTCACAACTGCCTGTCCGGTAATATAAGTCGTACTGGAAGCATAAGAACCAGAATCATACGGTGAAGTATCCGTATCTGCTCCCGATACGAAAATCTCATCTGTAGAAACATTTAACACATCTGCTGCCATCTGGGCAAGGATCGTATCACACCCTGTTCCCATATCCGCAGCTGAGATTGACAGCTTATAGCTTCCATCTTCGTTGAGCATAACCGTAGCAGATCCAACGTCTACGAACGAAATACAAGATCCCTGCATCGCCATCGCGATTCCTACTGAGCGGACTTTTCCATTCCCCATATCTTTATAAGGGAACTTATCCTTCCATCCGATCATCTCTGCAGCTCTTACGAGACATTCATCCAGGCGACAAGACTCTGCTATTTCATCAAAATATGCCGGCATGTGCATGCCCTGTTTCAAAATATTCTGCAAACGCAACTCTATCGGATCACGATTTAAAATACCCGACAGCTCGTTTACAACAGACTCTAACGCAAAGATTCCCTGGGTTGCCCCATAGCCTCTGTACGCACCGGTCGCAAGCTGGTTTGTATATACAACATCAAATGTATGGCGGAATGCCTCCATATTTCCTGTGTACAACGGAATCGATTTATGTCCGGTCAGACCTGCAGTTGTCGGTCCGTGATCTCCATAGGCTCCTGTATTGGATAAATTGTAAACGTCAATTACACGGATTTTTCCATCGTTATCTGCTCCTAAACGGACGCGCACATCCATCTCATGACGTGGCGATCCTGCAATCTGACTTTCATATCTTGAGTAGATCATTTTCGATGGCTTCTTTGTCATCCATGTGACAAATGCCGGATAAATCTCAGATACCGCGGTCTGTTTTGCTCCGAATCCACCTCCGATACGTGGCTTGATCACACGGATCTGACTGTTTGGAATTCCAAGTGCTCTGCCAAGGATTCGACGCAAATGGAAGACGATCTGTGTAGAACTAAGCACAACAAGACGTCCATACATATCAAGATAACATGCAGTACGGAATGTCTCCATCATCGTCTGATTAACTGCCGGAACATGGAATGTACGATCCAGTACAATATCACAATCTTCAAATGTGCCTTCCACATCGCCCTTTTCTTCTTCCATATGTGCACATAAATTTCTCTTATTATCCGCACCAACCGGATACATGGATTTCCAGCTGTCCTCCGGGTGCACTAAAATATCATTGTCTTTCGCTTCATGGTAGTCAAGAACCGCCGGAAGCACTTTGTATTTAACTTTCAGCATCTTAAGAGCGCGGTCTACGCAAGCTTCATCTTCTCCTGCAACGATCGCCACCGGATCTCCGACAAAGCGCACATGCTGATCAAGAATCAGTCTGTCATAAGGGCTCCACTCCGGATATGTCTGTCCGGCCTGTGCGAAACGCTCCTTCGGCACATCCTCCCATGTATAAATAGCTTCAATCCCCGGAACCTTCAATGCAATTGTTTTATTCACTTCTTCTACAAGCGCATTAGCGTGAGGGCTTCGAAGTACCTTCACGATCAGACACTCCTTCGGTGCCAGATCATCTGTATATACCGGCTGACCGGTAACAAGCGCCATGGCGTCTTTTTTACGTATACGTTTTCCTACTTCCTGCATGCTGCACCTCCGTTCTCTCGATATTCTATAAATGCATGGATTCCTCGAAGCTGTCCTTCATACCCGGAACAACGGCAAAGATTTCCCGCTAGATACTGTTTGATCTCTTCACCTGTCGGATGAGCATTTTCACGGAACAGGGCGATCGCATTCATGATCATTCCCGGATTACAGAATCCACACTGCTCTGCACCCTGATCTGCAATAAATCTTCCAAACTCTTCTGCCTCTTCCTGCAGACCTTCCATTGTCTCTACTTTGTGTCCATCTACCCTTGCTGCTAAAATAGCACAGGAAAGAACCGGCTTGTCATCTAAAAACACCGTACAAAGTCCACAGTTTGTCGTCTCGCATCCACATTTGACGCTGTAGCATCCATGGTTTCTTAAGAAATTAAAAAGTGTCATATCCGGACTGATATCGTCCACTACTTTCTTACCATTCAACATAATACTGATGATCATCCTTACTCTCCCTCCTTCTTGCAAGTATTGATTTTCTCAAAGCAACGTTCAATCAACACCTTCGAAAGGTGGGAACGATACTGTGCGGATGCACGCATATTGCTATCTGTCTTCACTCGTGTCGAAAGCTTCTTCGCAAGCTCTTCATTCAGAGCATTTAATTCCTCTCCGCTTAAATCCTTTACATCCAAAAGCTCGGCCTTGGCAGGTCTTGCTCCTACTGCCACGCGAAGCTCCTCACCGATCTTTGATACTGCCACTGCAAGTACCGGAAAGTCAGTCTTCGTGTTCCGATGTGTAAGATAAGCATACTGTCCATCTGTCTTAGCAATACGAATATTTACTAAAACATCATTATCGCGCTTCATAGCTGCAAACTCTTCCAGAGGGACAATGCCGCCCTTATAAAGTTCTACCGATGCATGAAGCGAAAGAAGTACCGTTAGTACATCAGAAAAACCGAATCGTCCAAATACGCTTCCGCCGACTGTTGCAAGATTTCGAAACTGTACACCAACAATATCCTTCACCGCATCGGCAAGTACATGATCAAAACAGTCATTCAATCGCTCATTCAATTCCAGTTCGCGAAGCGTTACCATCGCTCCGATAATAAATTCCTCTTCTGTCTCTTCAATCTGGTCAAGTCCAAGTCCTGATAAATCAATGGCCGTCTGCACCTGTGCATTGCTCATGCGCATCCAGAGCATTCCACCAAGAATGCGATTGCTGCGCTTCTGATTTAACTCATAAGCCTCCTCAAGACTGGCCGCTTTTACATATTCCTTTATTTTTATCATATGCAAATCCTCCTCGTTTCATGGGTAACATTGCTTTTTTCTATTATCATCTATTCTTATCTGTCCCTTTGATTATACACTATCCGTCTCTATTTTAACATGGAAAAATCCCCTCGTTTCTTCGATTTTTTAAGGAACAAGGGGATCTACCCACATAGATTATTTTTTTATCTTCTACTCTTGTGTAGTAGCGTTTTTATTTTCTTCATCTTTTGGAAGTACAACATTCAAAATAATTGCAACTAAAGCTGCCGGAACGATTCCGGAACCACCGAAAATAAGCTGTACGCCTTCTGGAAGTCCAGATAAAACTGCGCTGTTTGCACCGATACCATAACCAAGTCCAAGTGCTACAGAAACAATTGTAATGTTTCTCATTGTCATTTTTTCCTTTGTGACAAGCTGAATACCGCTGATTACGATAGATGAGAACATCATAACTGCTGCCCCTCCAAGTACGCTCTGCGGCATAATGGAGATCAAAGCTGCAAGCTTCGGAAACAGACCACAAAGAATCAGGAAAATGGCTCCTGTCGCCAGTGCGAATCTATTTACGATCTTTGTCATAGTCACAAGTCCTACATTCTGACTGAAGGAAGTATTTGGCAATACTCCGAAAAATGCTGCCAGAGTAGATCCAACACCATCACAGATAACTCCGCCGGAAAGCTCCGAATCTGTTGCTTCTCTGTCCATACCACCTTCAATAACACCGGAAATATCTCCGACCGTCTCTACTGCTGTTACGACAAACATGATCAGTACCGGAACGATCGCTCTCGCATCAAATACGATTTTCACCGGCATAATTTTGGGAACTGCAAACCAGCTTGCCTGAGCAACCTTATCCCAGTTAAGCACCCATGCTTTTGTATATTCCACACCATCTGCATCGATACCTGTCGTCGGAAGTACAAGTCCCATGATCGCTGCGATAATATATCCGATAACGATACCTATTAAAATAGAAGAAGCACTTGTCATTCCCTTTGTACAATGTTTCAGGAAAATAATGATCACAAGTACAACTAATCCAAGCAGCAGGTTCTCAACAGAACCAAAATCTTTGGCAGAATTTCCACCACCAAATGAATTTACCCCAACACCGATCAAAGACAGACCGATGGATAATACTACCGTACCTGTTACAACTGCCGGGAAAAATCTACGAAGCGGTTTAAGTAAGAAACCTAATACACTCTCGAAAAGTCCACCGATCACAGATGCTCCCATGATTGCTCCATATCCCAAGACACCGCCGCCCATAACAGCTGCTACACTACTACAGACTCCGATAAATCCAGAACTGGTTCCCATAATGATCGGAACTTTTCCACCGATTGGCCCAATGGCATACAACTGAATCAAAGTTACAATACCTGCGATTAACATCGCATTCTGTAAAAGCGCAATCTGAACGTCTGCAAATTCGGTTCCGGATGCAATTCCGCATGCACCGGTGATAATAAGAACCGGTGTCAGGTTACCGACAAACATTGCAAAAACATGCTGCAGACCAAGGAGAATCGCTTTTCTCAGCGGAAGTTTTCCATAAAAGTCATACTCCGCGCCTTTTCTAGTTACCTCATTCATTCTTTCGTCTACTTTTTTAATAACCATACAACTAGTTGACAGGGCCACATACGCGGCCACAATTTTTGACAACTCATTATAGCGTATTTTTGCGCATCTGTATAGTTTTTTCGACACTTTTTTCACACTGACCTTTTTCACACGGAGTGGTTGAGCAGCTCTTCCATCGCCTTTCGAATCATTTTTTCAAAAGATTCTTCAAATCTCCGATCATCTTCCTCCGTCCGCTTTGCCGGTCCCTTCAGATGATTTTTCCTGCTGCTTCGCCTTGCTTTCTTTGCCAGATAGCGTTCCATCAGCATGCGATCAATATTCTCATTCGTGTACCATTTTCCACTCTTTCTTTTTTACTCTACATTTTTTAGTGCTTCATCCATTGGGACATTTCGTATTCTACGATATTCCAAGAGTGATACAACCGCATAAGTTCCGATACCAATCAAAAACATTTCCAAATAAATCTTTGGATCGATCCAAAGCGCGATCCATCCGGAAACACTTGCAAGCATCATTTCTCTGAACAAAACGTTCATAATCGCCTTTTCAATCGGCAGACTCAAAAGAATGCAAACAACTACTACAACCGTCGTTGACCAGATATATAATCTGCTGATTTCTCCATTTGTATAGCCAAGGATCTTCGTCATAGAAATGGACTGCACATTTTTTTCAATAATAATTTTCGATAACAGATAGATCAAAACCATGAAAATAGCAACTGCGAATCCATTGATCAAGTTCATCATACTTCCCATCGATATTGTAAGCTGTCTCGATATTTTCGTCAACGCCTCCAGATTAACTACTGAGCCGATATATTTTTCGTCAATATCTGTAATTTTCGAATTGGAAAAATATCCACTGTAGTAATCATCTTCCAGGTCAAAGGTATCATTCAACTGCTTTTGTGGCATAAATACACAAATTGCGCCATTATAATCATAAATTCCTTTTATCTTGAATGTATAAGTTTTATTTTCATATTTTTCCTGCAATGTAATCGTATCACCTGGCTTGAGAAGATATTTTTCTGCATATGCATTGGAAATGTATATACCTTTGCTGTCATCAAACTTCACGTTTACATATTTGCTGTCCGGTTTAATTCCATAAAAGAGCACCTCATCAGTCTTATATTTTCCCGGCAATGTTTGAAGTGAATATGCGCTGAATGCTTCTGCATCTTCATTTTCTGTCCTCGTCTCCACTGCATACAGCAATAGTTCCAGCATACTTTCCATTTTGTTTCCACTCATGGCGCTTACCGGAACATCCAGCATATATTGATATTTCGCCAGCATATTCTGTTGGATTTCCTGCTGATAATGATTCAAAACAGATGGCAAAAGCAGGCCAAAGAACAAGAGCAGGTTTGCGAAAATGATTCCGATAAGCAATACAAAATAGTTGCTCATATTCTGAAAGATCACGCGAAGTCTGAAACGATGGAAAAACCCAAGTTTTGTGCTCAGACGCATTGTTTTTTTCCTCTTGCGTACAGACAAATCCCTTCGTAGAAATTTAAGTGGTGACAATCTCAGTTTGTAATGCAGCACGCCATAATTTACAACAAACATGATCACAATCGGTACAAGTGTCGTCATCCAGAATGCTTCTGTATTCCAGACTGTCACATAAGTTGGAAGACTGTAGCTTCCATAATACATTGTGGCACATACATTTTTCATCACCGTATAGCCTAATACATTACCGATCAATGCCCCAACAAGGGTGATACATACCGGAAGTATCATGTAATGTCTTATTAATTCATGCCTTGTATAACCAGATGCACGGAGTGTGCCTATCACACTAGCTTCTTTGCGAATCGTATTACTGATCGTAATGCAAAAAACAAAAGCCATGATTATAATAACAATATAAAGGAGTACGAGCATCATTGCTTTGTCACTTCCCATATCCTCCCCGGTAAAGTTGATTGCCTGATTCTGATAACGTGGGACAAATGCTTCCAAAGGCGCTTCTTCTCCAGCCACTTCCATGAATTTTTCCGATCTCTTTTTCTCTTGTTTTTCATTTTTCGCCTTTTTATCATATGTCCAGGAATAGCTATACCTCATTTTATCCTTATTCAATGAGTCAAATTCTTCCGGTACCACAACAGAAACGCCGAATTTTACAGCATCAAACATGGAATCATTGTTATTTTGAAACAGACAGCTGTAATCCGAAAGAGCAACAAGTCCGGTTACTTTCCATTTTGTATCACCACAGGACAGTTCATCTCCAACAGAAATATGGTTGTTATCCGCATACATTCGATCAATCGCTATTTCACCACATTTCTTCGGTAGCTTTCCTTTCATCAGACATACTAGATTGACTTTTTTTCTGTTTTTGAAAAAGCGCATCGTACTTCCATTATCCAGAACTTCTTCCACATAGAAATTTTCATACAACGATATTTTCTGCTTTTCCATTTCTTCTTTCTGTGATTTTGTAAGCTTTTCCTTCACGCAGAAATTACCATCTTCGATTTTATATTTATCAAAACCTTCATTATACGCTTTGATCATACTTCCGTCTGCCACTAGAAATCCAGAGACAAATCCGATCGTAACGACCATCAGGATGAAAACAACGAGATATTTTCCAAATTCTTCTTTCAACTCTCTTGGAAGCCTTTTTCGTAAAGGGCTCTTCATATGCATTCCCCCCTTACCATTCTAGCTCACTCGCAGAAAGCTTCTGCTCGTTGCAATAGTTTTTGCGTATCACACCATCTCGAAGCTTCACTACCCGGTCTGCCATATCCTTGATTGCATCATTATGCGTTACCATGATGATTGTATTTCCGTATTTTTGATTTACTGTTTCTAGCAACTTTAAAATTTCCTTTGAAGTCCGATAATCCAATGCTCCTGTCGGTTCATCACAAAGAAGAATGTCTGGATTTTTCACAATGGCACGACCGATTGCTGTTCTCTGCTGCTGTCCACCAGAAATCTGATTTGGCAATTTATTACGATGTTCATATATTCCAAGCGTATGCATGAGTTCATCTATTTCAAACGCACGATCACTTAAATATGCACCGACTTCAATATTTTCCCGCACAGTCAGATTGGGGATGAGATTATACATCTGGAAAATGTAACCAAGATGCTTTCTACGATACAGCGAGAGCTTTTTCTCCGTCATATGCTCAAGCTGTTCTCCTTCAATCACAATGCTTCCATCGTCTGCCGCATCTATTCCGCCAATAATATTAAGGAGCGTTGATTTTCCTGACCCCGAAGGACCAAGAAGCACACAGAATTCTCCTTTTTCAATCTCTAAATCCAATCCCTTAAGTACTTCCACTTTACTATCTCCCGTTCCAAAAGATTTCCGGATTCCCTTTATTTCCAAAAACATTCTGCTGCCCCTCCTTCGCAAGTTCATTATTATATTACAGATTGTCCTACTTTAATGTTAGCCTTAGCTAACTATCATGTCAATGATTATCCTTCTTATTGATAAAATTCCCCCTCATGTAAGCACTATAATGATTGCATGTCATTGCGTCGAATCAGTACCGATGCATCCTCACATCTGATATTATCAACAATATTTTGCTTTCTAATGGAAATATTAATTTGACTTTGGTTTAGATTTTGATTATTAGATCTTTAGATAATTTTAGAAAAAATCCCGGAAGTAATAATACTTCCGGGATGAATAATGCAATATTGAACAACAAATTAACGTTTGCTGAACTGTGGTGCTCTACGAGCTGCTTTGAGACCTGGTTTCTTACGCTCTTTCATACGTGGGTCACGTGTTAAGAATCCAGCTTTCTTAAGTACTGGTCTGTAATCAGCATCAGCCTCAAGAAGTGCTCTTGCGATACCATGACGGATTGCTCCAGCCTGTCCTGTGTATCCGCCACCTTTAACGTTAACGATTACGTCGAATTTTCCTTCAGTCTCTGTAGCAACTAATGGCTGACGTACAACAACCTTTAATGTTTCAAGTCCAAGATACTCGTCGATATCTCTTTTATTAATTGTAATGTTACCTGTTCCAGGTACTAAATATACTCTTGCGATAGATTTTTTTCTTCTTCCTGTTCCGTAGAATTTTGCTTTAGCCACTGTAATTTCCTCCTTTCAACCTTTCCTTAGAATTTCAGTTCAACTGGTTTCTGAGCTTCCTGTTTGTGCTCTGGTCCAGCATATACGTGAAGTTTCTTGATCATAGCTCTTCCTAAAGGTCCTTTTGGAAGCATTCCTTTTACAGCAAGTTCAATAACTTTCTCAGGTTTCTTTTCCATCATCTCTTTTAATGTAGTCTCTCTCATTCCTCCTACATAATCAGAGTGATTGTAGTATACTTTCTGATCAAGTTTCTTTCCTGTTACTTTAATCTTCTCAGCGTTTACAACTACTACGTAATCACCTGTGTCTACGTGTGGTGTAAATTCCGGTTTATTCTTACCTCTTAAAACTTTAGCTACTTCTGATGAAAGACGTCCTAATGTGCATCCATCAGCGTCAACTACGTACCATTTTCTTTCAATCTTATCTGGATTAGCCATATAAGTCTTCATTGGTTTCCCTCCTATGAATCATCAACTTTTTCATTAATAATATATTGAAATCAATAAAGCTCCGGGGCATTGGTGCTCTACCGTTTCTTCTTTTGTCATACTGCCTTATTATATTATACAAGGTCGATTATGTCAACTGTTTTTTCTTAAACAATACTGTTTTTTCTCACCTTTTTATAGTATAATAGTTTCAGCCGAATTTATCAATATCGATATACGGAATGTATGTTATTGGGGGGAATTCTTTCTTATGGAAAAAAATATTGATCTTCTTCACGGGCCGGTTCTTCCAGCCCTTACGAAGCTGGCATTGCCGATCATGGCAACTTCTCTGATCCAGATGGCTTATAACCTGACGGATATGATCTGGATTGGAAGACTTGGAAGCGACGCTGTCGCTGCGATTGGTGCCGCCGGTATGTATATGTGGCTCTCCAATGGGCTTACCGCCCTTTCGAAAATGGGTGGCCAGGTAAACACCGGGTATTCACTTGGAGGCGGCAATCATGCCGATGCTGCCGGATATATTGAAAATACATTGCGGTTTGCCGCCATTTTAGGTGTGATCTTTGGTGTAGTCTGCGTATTGTTTTCAACACCACTCATTGGATTTTTCAATCTGAACAGTCCTTTGGTCGTTGCGGATGCAAAGATCTACTTGCAGATCACCTGTGGATTCGTCGTCTTTTCTTTTTTAAATCAGAGCTTTACCGGAATCTTTACCGCACTTGGCAACAGCCGGGCTGCTTTCCTTGCAACCACTTCCGGACTGATCGTAAATATCATACTTGACCCGGCACTCATTTTCGGAGTCGGACCATTTCCTGAGTTGCGGATCATGGGTGCTGCCATTGCAACGATCATTGCGCAGGCAATCGTAACACTTACGTTCCTTATATTTGCAGCGAAGGACACTCTCATTTTCCCGGAAGTCAAGTACTTTGGAAAACTGGATAAAGAGTATTTGTCTTCTATTATAAAGATCGGACTTCCTACATCTGTACAGAGCATGCTCTTCACCGGAATATCTATGATCATCGCACGTATGATCGCAGGCTACGGTGACGCCGCAGTCGCTGTACAGAAAGTCGGATCACAGATTGAATCCATTTCCTGGATGACAGCAGACGGTTTCGCCGCCGCAGTAAACTCTTTTATTGCGCAAAATCATGGTGCACATAACAAAGACCGCATCCGTGAAGGCTACAAACAGGCGATGGGCATTGTTCTCGTCTGGGGAATCTTTTGCACATTACTGCTGATCCTTTGCCCGGAACCGATTTTCAAAATCTTTATTACAGAGAAAAATGTAATTCCGATGGGCGTTGACTACTTGATGATCCTCGGTGTTTCACAGCTTTTTATGAGTGTGGAGATTACAACTGCCGGAGCATTTTCCGGATATGGGCATGCATTGCCGCCATCTATCGTCAGCATTCCGTTTACTGCGTTGCGAATTCCGATGGCGATTTTGCTTGTACAGACACCACTTGCACTGAATGGAATCTGGTGGAGCATTTCCATTTCCAGCATTTTCAAAGGTGTGCTTGTGCTGATCTGGTTCTTGATTTTTTTACGGAAAGAAATGAAAAATTTTTAAAATACACTACTACAAGGGAGGACTTATATTATGTGGGCTTATGAAGGCGTTTTTTATCAGATTTATCCGATTGGTTTTTGCGGTGCACCGGTGCACAATGACGGTGTGTGCGTTCCAAGGATTTTGAAATTGAAAGACTGGGCAGAGTATCTCGGAGATCTTGGGATTACTTCCATTTTATTAAATCCTATTTTCGAATCTGATAATCACGGATACGATACGAGAGATTTTAAGAAAATCGACTGTCGTCTTGGAACTAATGAAGATTTCAAAGAAGTGTGCAAGACACTTCACGAACACGATGTAAAAATTGTGTTAGACGGCGTATTTAACCATGTTGGACGTGGTTTCTGGGCGTTCAAAGATGTACAGGAGAAAAAATGGGATTCGCCATATAAAGACTGGTTTCATATCAGTTTCGAAGGAAATAGCTGCTACGATGACGGCTTCTGGTATGAAGGCTGGGAAGGACATTTTGAATTGGTGAAACTGAACTTGCAAAATCCGGCTGTTGTCGATTATTTGATGGAATGTGTGAAATTTTGGATCGACACCTTTGACATTAACGGATTGCGTCTCGATGTTGCCTATAGCTTAGACCACAATTTCATGCGCAGACTGCGCAATTATACACAGCAGCTAAAACCAGATTTTGCATTGATCGGAGAGGTTCTCTTTGGCGATTATAATCTCATTGTAAATGATGAGATGCTCCACAGCTGTACGAACTACGAATGCTACAAAGGTTTATATTCCAGCTTTAATTCTATGAATTTGTTCGAGATCGCACATTCTCTTCACAGACAGTTTGGTGCGGATCCGTGGTGTATCTACCGAGGCAAACATCTAATGACATTCGCAGACAATCACGATGTCACAAGACTTGCAAGCATATTGACAAACAAAGCACACATTCCACTTGCCTACGGACTTCTTCTTGGCATGCCGGGAGTTCCATGTCTCTACTACGGAAGTGAATGGGGCGAGCCTGGCGAAAAAGCTCCTGACAACGACTATGCGCTGCGCCCTTGCTTTGAAGAGCCGAAACCAAATGAATTAACTGCGTTCACAAAGAAACTGATTCGTTTACGCGAGCAAAGTGATGCACTTTGTAATGGATCTTATCGCAATGTAATAATCCAAAATCATCAGCTTATCTTTGAGCGCTGCACAGATAAGGAACGAGTACTCGTCGCTATCAATGCTGCCGACTATCCATACACCGCACATCATGGTGATCTGAACGGACAGATGACGGACCTGATCACGCAGGAAACGGTAGAAATGCAGGGACAACTGGAACTGCCGCCATACAGTGTACAATATTTAAGATAAACACTTCGCACGCATGCGCAGTGTTTTAAAAAGCTGAGCACAATGATCCAGTGCTCAGCTTTTTGTAAACTAATGCGTTTCTACAAATTTTCTTACTACTTGGTTGAATTTTTCCGGTTCCTCCCAGAACAACATATGACTGGAATTTTCGAAAAACTCTGTCTTCGCTCCCGGTATATTTTCTCCTACCCACGCACTACCTTGCCAGTCAAACACTTTGCTGTGCCTTGCAACGCAGACTAATGTCGGCAAATTAATATGTGGAATAAAATCTCTCCAGTCCAGATTCGTATGATCTCTCATAATCTCAATTCGAACTTCCGGTGGACATTTAGAAATCTCATCTGCAAGGAATTTCACCTCTTCTTCCGTAGGCTCTCTATGCAGGCATGCATAAGTAAGCCCTTCTGCACTTCCTCTTGGATTGTATTTAATATCGTAGCAAGTACGGATAAACATTTCTACATCGTAGCACGCATTCTGTCCCCACTGCCAGTCCGGGCCGGTATACTGCGCCGGTGACTGATCCACGCAGACAAGTCCGCTGATCCTGTGATTTCCAAAAAGTTCGATGTAACTCCACAAAATCGAAGCACCCATGGACCATCCAAGAACGGTCACATCTTCTATCTCCAGGTGATCCAATAAGTTTTTTACATCCATCGCATAGCGCGAAATTCTGTGGCTGTGCATTACCTTTTCCGACTCTCCATGTCCCCTCATATCCATTGCAATCACCTTGCAATGTTTGGAGAGTTCCTCAATATTATGTTTCCAGAACTTTGTTGTACAAGTCCATCCCGGAAGCATAAACAATGGTCTTCCCTCACCTCTCACTTCATAATAGATTTTAGGCGTTTGCGAAACGCCACAACACCGCATAAATACGGCATTTTTTGTTAC
>JAUNTC010000020.1 GCA_030538915.1 Lachnospiraceae bacterium
GTGCTTGATGAAAGATAAGGAGGGCAAACATGGGACAGAAAGTTAATCCTCATGGCTTGAGAGTCGGTGTTATCAAAGACTGGGACTCAAGATGGTATGCAGAAAAAGATTTCGCAGACTACTTAGTAGAAGACCATGAAATCAGAACGTATCTTAAGAAAAGATTATACAGCGCCGGTGTTTCTAAGATTGAGATCGAAAGAGCATCTGACCGCGTTAAAATTATTATCTATACAGCAAAACCTGGAGTAGTAATCGGAAAAGGTGGAGCAGAAATCGAAAAAGTAAAAGGTGAACTTGCACAGTTTACTGACAAGAAGTTAATCGTTGATATCAAAGAAATCAAGAGACCGGATAAAGATGCTCAGTTAGTAGCAGAGAATATCGCTCTTCAGCTCGAGAACCGTATTTCTTTCAGACGTGCTATGAAATCTTGCATGTCCAGAACAATGAAATCAGGAGCTCTCGGAGTTAAGACATCTGTATCAGGACGTCTTGGTGGAGCTGATATGGCTCGTACAGAGTTCTACAGCGAGGGAACAATTCCTCTTCAGACACTCAGAGCAGACATCGACTACGGATTCGCTGAGGCAAACACAACTTACGGAAAAGTTGGTGTTAAAGTATGGATTTACAAAGGCGAAGTTCTTCCGGAAAAAGCACATAAGGAAGGAGAGAAATAAATCATGTTAATGCCAAAAAGAGTAAAACGTCGTAAACAGTTCCGCGGCACCATGAAAGGTAAAGCACTCCGTGGAAATAAGATTACAAATGGTGAATATGGTATCGTTGCAATGGAACCATGCTGGATCCGTTCAAACCAGATCGAAGCTGCCCGTATCGCTATGACACGTTACATCAAACGTGGTGGTAAAGTTTGGATCAAAATATTCCCAGATAAACCTGTAACTACGAAACCAGCTGAGACACGTATGGGTTCTGGTAAAGGAACCTTAGAATACTGGGTAGCTGTTGTTAAACCGGGACGCGTTCTTTTCGAGATCGCAGGTGTACCGGAAGAAGTTGCTAAAGAGGCTCTTCGTCTTGCAACTCACAAGCTGCCATGTAAATGTAAAGTAGTTTCTCGCGCAGACTTAGAAGGCGGTGATAACAGTGAAAATTAATGCATTTGTAGAAGATTTAAAAACAAAATCAGCTGCAGAGCTGAACGAAGAATTAGTAGCTGCTAAAAAGGAACTTTTTAACTTAAGATTCCAGAACGCAACAAATCAGTTAGATAACACAAGCAGAATCAAAGAAGTAAGAAAAAATATTGCCAGAATTCAGACAGTAATCACTGAAAAGGCAGCTCAATAAGCATCCAATAATAGAAAGGAGCAGAGACTGTGGAAAGAAATCTTAGAAAAACTAGAGTTGGTAAGGTTATCAGCAATAAAATGGATAAGACCATAGTTGTTGCAGTAGAAGATCATGTTAAGCATCCTCTTTACAAAAAAATCGTAAAGAGAACATATAAATTAAAAGCACATGATGAAGCAAATGAGTGCAACATTGGTGACAAAGTAAAAGTTATGGAAACAAGACCATTATCTAAAGATAAGAGATGGAGACTTGTTGAAATTATGGAAAAAGCAAAATAGTATAAGGAGGGAAACCTGCATGATACAGCAAGAAAGTAGACTGAAAGTAGCAGACAATACAGGTGCGAAAGAGTTACTGTGTATCCGTGTACTTGGTGGATCTACAAGAAGATACGCAAGTATCGGAGATGTAATCGTTGCTACTGTTAAAGATGCAACACCAGGCGGCGTTGTTAAAAAAGGTGACGTTGTAAAGGCTGTTGTTGTTCGTACTGTTAACAGCACTCGTCGTAAAGATGGTTCTTACATTCGTTTTGATGAGAACGCTGCAGTTATTATAAAAGATGATAAAACACCAAAAGGAACCCGTATCTTTGGGCCTGTAGCAAGAGAGCTTCGTGACAAACAGTTCATGAGAATTGTTTCCTTAGCTCCGGAAGTACTGTAAGGAGGCGCGAACGAAGATGTCAATGTTAAAGATTAAAAAAGGCGACACTGTTAAAGTAATCGCTGGTAAAGATAAAGACAAAGAAGGAAAAGTTCTTTCCGTAGATCACAAGAACGCTAGAGTAGTAGTTGAAGGCGTGAACATGATTACAAAGCACACAAAACCAAGTGCTGCTAATCAGGCTGGCGGAATCATCCAGCAGGAAGCTGCTATCGACGTTTCTAACGTAATGTACGTTCACAATGGAAAAGCTACAAGAGTAGGAATCAAGATGGACGGAGACAAAAAAGTACGTTTCGCTAAATCAACAGGCGAAGTGATCGATTAATTCTGGAAAGGAGGGTATACACTTTGAGTAGACTGAAAGAACAGTATCAGAACGAAATCGTTGATGCATTAACGAAAAAGTTCGGATATAAGAATATTATGGAAGTACCGAAGCTCGATAAAGTTGTTATCAACATGGGTGTAGGTGAAGCAAAAGACAATGCAAAACTGTTAGATTCTGCAATCGGTGATATGGAGAAGATCACAGGACAGAAAGCAGTTATCTGCCGTGCTAAAAAATCTGTAGCGAACTTCAAATTAAGAGAAGGAATGGCTATCGGATGTAAAGTTACTTTAAGAGGAGAGAAAATGTACGAGTTCGTTGATCGTCTGATCAACCTTGCACTTCCTCGTGTACGTGACTTCAGAGGTGTGAATCCAAACGCATTTGACGGAAGAGGAAACTATGCACTCGGAATTAAAGAGCAGCTTATCTTCCCTGAAATCGAGTACGATAAAGTAGATAAAGTAAGAGGTATGGACATCATCTTTGTTACAACAGCAAAGACTGATGAAGAGGCTCGTGAATTGTTAACACAGTTCAACATGCCGTTCACAAAATAAGGAGGTAAATTATGGCTAAGACAGCAATGAAAGTTAAACAGCAGCGTAAGCAGAAATTCTCCACAAGAGAATATAATCGTTGCAAAATCTGTGGTCGTCCACATGCATATTTGAGAAAATATGGAATCTGCCGTGTTTGCTTCCGCGAATTGGCATACAAAGGACAGATCCCAGGCGTTAAGAAAGCAAGTTGGTAAAGGAGGAAACAATTCATGACTATGAGCGATCCAATTGCAGATATGCTTACAAGAATTCGTAATGCAAATACTGCGAAACATGATACAGTAGATGTGCCGGCATCCAAAATGAAACTTGCGATTGCAAACATTTTGTTAGATGAAGGATATATCGCAAAATATGATGTCATCGAAGATGGAATCTTCAAGACAATCCATATCACACTGAAATATGGTGTAGATAAGAATGAAAAGGTAATCACAGGTCTTCAGAGAATTTCTAAACCAGGTCTTCGTGTTTACGCTAACAGCGCAGACGTACCGAAAGTATTAGGCGGACTTGGAACAGCGATCATCTCAACAAACAAAGGCGTGATCACAGATAAAGAAGCTAGAAAACTTGGCGTAGGTGGAGAAGTACTCTGCTACGTATGGTAGGCATTTAACACTTGGATAAGGCGGCGCGTAAGCGTCGGCCAAGCCCGGTGTGAGGCCGTTCTCCGAAGTATTTTGGGGAACTTCTTTCATGCAACTGAAAACAGAGTGAGCAACAGACTCATTCCGAAAATTTAAGTTTTAGGAGGAAAAGGATATGTCACGTATCGGTAGACAGCCAATCACAGTTCCTGCAGGCGTTGAAGTAACAATCGCAGAGAACAACTTTGTGACCGTTAAAGGTCCAAAAGGAACACTTGAAAAAGCTCTTCCTGTAGAGATGGAAATCAAACAGGAAGGTGATGAAATCATCGTAACAAGACCGAATGATTTAAAGAAAATGAAATCTTTACATGGTCTTACAAGAACACTTCTCAACAACATGGTTGTAGGTGTTACAGCAGGATATGAAAAAGTTCTGGAAGTTAACGGAGTTGGTTACAGAGCAGCTAAATCCGGAAACAAATTAACACTGAACCTTGGATATTCTCATCCGGTAGAGATGGAAGATCCAGAAGGTGTTGAGTCAACTGTTGAAGGACAGAACAAGATCATCGTTAAAGGTATCGATAAAGAAAAAGTAGGCCAGTTTGCAGCTGAGATCAGAGATAAGAGAAGACCGGAGCCATATAAGGGCAAGGGAATCAAATATGCTGACGAAGTTATCAGACGTAAAGTTGGTAAGACTGGTAAGAAATAAGAAAGGAGAGTGTAAAAATGGTTAGCAAAAAATGTAGAAGTGAAGTACGTGTAAATAAGCACAGAAAGTTACGTAACCGTTTAAGTGGTACAGCACAGTGCCCACGTCTGGCAGTGTTCAGAAGTAACAATCATATGTATGCACAGATCATCGATGATGTGGCACAGACAACTCTGGTTTCCGCTTCCACTCTTCAGAAAGATGTGAAGGCAAACTTAGAGAAAACAAACAACGTTGATGCAGCTGCATATCTTGGAAAAGTTATCGCTGAGAAAGCTATTGAAAAAGGAATCAAAGATGTAGTTTTCGATAGAGGTGGATTCATTTATCAGGGTAAAGTACAGGCATTAGCAGATGCAGCTAGAGAAGCTGGATTGAATTTCTAATAAGGAGGAGCACACATGAGACAGGAACGTATTGATGCTAGTCAGTTAGAATTAAATGAAAAAGTGGTATCAATCAAGCGTGTAACCAAAGTTGTTAAAGGTGGCCGTAACATGAGATTCACAGCTTTAGTAGTTGTTGGAGACGGAAATGGTCATGTTGGTGCAGGCTTAGGAAAAGCTACAGAGATTCCGGAAGCAATCCGTAAAGGAAAAGAAGATGCAACAAAGAATCTGATCAGCGTAGCATTAGATGAAAATGAAAGTATTACACACGATTTTATCGGTAAATTCGGAGGAGCTTCCGTATTACTTAAGAAAGCTCCAGAAGGTACTGGAGTTATCGCTGGTGGTCCAGCGCGTGCCGTAATCGAGATGGCAGGAATCAAGAACATTCGTACAAAATCTCTTGGTTCTAACAACAAACAGAACGTTGTTCTCGCTACAATCGAAGGATTACGTCAGATCAAAACTCCAGAAGCAGTAGCTAAGCTTCGCGGAAAATCTGTTGAAGAGATCTTAGGCTAAGGAGGGAGAACCAAATGGCAAATTTAAAAGTTATATTAGTAAAATCTACAATTGGTGCTGTACCGAAGCATAAGAAAACAGTAGAGGCACTTGGACTCAAGAAAGTCAACAAAACAGTTGAACTTCCGGACAACGCTGCTACAAGAGGAATGATCAAACAGGTACAACACTTAGTAAAAGTTGAAGAAGCGTAAGAATTTATATATCAGATAAGGAGGTGTCACAATGGATTTATCTAACTTAAGACCAGCTGATGGATCAAAACAGAGTGATAATTTCAGAAGAGGACGTGGACACGGATCTGGAAATGGTAAAACAGCCGGTAAGGGACACAAAGGTCAGAAAGCTCGTTCAGGAGGCACAAGACCAGGTTTCGAAGGTGGACAGATGCCGTTATATAGAAGAATTCCGAAGAGAGGATTTACAAACAGAAATTCTAAGAATATCGTTGGAATTAACGTAGGTGCTCTTGAAGTATTCGAAAACGATGCAGTTGTTTCAGTAGAGACATTGATCGAACAGGGAATCGTTAAAAACCCAAGAGATGGAGTTAAGATTCTCGGAAATGGAGAGTTAACTAAAAAGCTTACAGTACAGGCTAATGCATTCAGCGCAGGAGCTGTTGCTAAGATTGAAGCTTTAGGTGGAAAAGCAGAGGTGATCTAATGTTTGATACATTGCGAAGAGCATTTAAAATCAAAGATCTTCGAAGAAGACTTGGATATACGTTTTTAATGTTAATCGTGATTAGACTCGGTTCAGAACTGCCGACACCGGGAGTTAACCCAAGCTATATCAAAAACTTTTTTGCACAGAACACAGGTGAAGCGTTTAATTTATTTAACGCTTTCACCGGTGGATCTTTTGAGCAAATGTCAGTATTTGCTCTGAGTATTACACCATACATCACATCTTCTATCATCATTCAGCTTCTTACAATTGCCATTCCGGCATTGGAAGAGATGCAGAAAGATGGAGAGGATGGAAGAAAGAAACTTACAAGAATCACACGTTATCTGACAGTGGTACTTGCATTGATCGAGTCAATTGCTATGTCAGTTGGTTTTGGTCGTCAGGGACTTCTCAAAGAGTTTAACTTTGTAAATGCGGCAATTGTTGTATTGACATTGACAGCAGGTTCTGCATTCCTTATGTGGGCCGGCGAACGTATTACAGAGAAGGGTGTTGGAAACGGTATTTCAATCGTACTTGTAATTAACATTCTTTCACGTGTGCCGAATGATATTGCAACCCTTTACAGTCAGTTTGTAAAAGGTAAGAGTGTTGCCAAAGGCGGACTTGCAGCAATCATTATTCTGGCAATCATTATTGCACTTGTAGTGTTCACAACTGTCCTTCAGGATGCAGAACGCAGGATTGCAGTGCAGTATTCACAGAAGGTGACAGGAAGAAGATCATTTGGTGGACAGACAACACACATCCCGTTGAAAGTAAACACCGCAGGTGTTATTCCTATCATTTTTGCATCATCATTGATGCAGTTCCCAATCGTTATTGCTAGCTTGGCAGGTAAAGGAAATGGAACAGGAATAGGAAGTCAGATCTTAAAAGGAATGAATCAGGGCAACTGGTTAAATCCGGATGAGATCCAGTACAGCATAGGACTGATCGTATATATCGTACTTACAGTATTCTTTGCTTATTTCTATACATCCATTACATTCAACCCGCTTGAGATTGCAAATAATATGAAAAAGAGCGGTGGATTTATCCCGGGAATCCGTCCTGGAAAACCTACCGTAGAATATCTGACAAAGAGACTTAACTATATCATCTTTATCGGAGCATGCGGACTTGTCATCGTACAGGTTATTCCAATCTTCTTTAATGGATGGTTAGGTGCAAAGGTATCCTTTGGTGGTACATCACTGATCATTATCGTCAGTGTAGTACTTGAGACACTGAAACAGATTGAATCTCAGCTGTTAGTTCGTAACTACAAAGGATTTTTGAACAGTTAAGCATATAAGTAATTTGACTCGCGGATTTTGTCCGCGGGTTAAAATGCTATAAGGAGGAACTCATATGAAAATAATTATGTTAGGAGCCCCAGGGGCAGGAAAAGGAACACAGGCAAAAAAAATTGCCGCAAAATACAACATTCCTCACATTTCAACCGGAGACATCTTCAGAGCGAACATTAAAAATGGAACAGAACTTGGTAAGAAAGCGAAAACTTACATGGATCAGGGGCTGCTTGTTCCGGATGAACTCGTAGTTGATCTTGTTGTAGACCGCTTAAATCAGGATGATTGCAAAGAAGGCTATGTGCTGGATGGATTTCCGAGAACGATCCCACAGGCAGAAGCACTTGATGGAGCACTTGGAAAATTAGGACAGAAAGTAGACTTTGCGATCGACGTAGATGTACCGGATGAGAATATCATTCATCGTATGGGTGGTCGCCGGGCATGTGTTGGCTGTGGTGCAACATATCATTTGGAACATGCACCGACTAAGGTTGAAGGAATCTGCGATATGTGCGGACAGGAATTGATCCTTAGAGACGACGATAAACCGGAGACTGTTAAGAAACGTCTTGGTGTATATCATGAGCAGACAAAACCATTGATTAACTATTATACAACAGCTGGAATACTTAAAACTGTCGACGGAACTGTTGATATCGAAGATGTATTCCAGGCTATCGTTAATATTTTAGGAGAGTAGGAACATGCCAATTACAGTGAAATCGTCCAGAGAAATTGAATTAATGACAGAAGCCGGACGTATATTGGAAATTGTTCATAAGGAATTGGAAAATGCACTTCATCCGGGAATGACAACTAAGGCGATCGATCGCCTTGGTGAAGAGGTGATCAGAAGCTATGATTGTATCCCGTCATTCCTGGATTATAATGGATATCCGGCATCAATCTGCGTATCGGTAAATGATGAAGTCGTTCATGGAATTCCAAGTGAACGTAGGATCATTAAAGAAGGCGATATTGTCAGTCTGGATGCAGGAGTTATTTACAAAGGATATCATTCGGATGCAGCGCGTACCCATTGTGTGGGAGAAGTTTCTAAAGAAGCAAAAGAGCTCGTCCGTGTGACAAGAGAAAGTTTTTTTGAAGGTATCAAGTACGCCAAAGAAGGAAATCATTTGTTTGATATTTCCAAGGCGATCGGAAGATACGCCGAAGAGAGAGGATATGGTGTTGTACGCGACCTGTGCGGCCATGGCATTGGAACAGCACTTCACGAGTCACCTGAGATACCGAATTATGAGATGAACAGAAAAGGCGTATTATTAAAAGCCGGAATGACACTTGCCATTGAACCTATGATCAATATAGGTGGATGGGAGGTTGACTGGATGGATGATGACTGGACTGTAGTGACCAGAGACCATTCGTTATCTGCACATTATGAGAACACGGTATTGATTACCGAAGACGAACCGAAGCTTCTTACCTTTACTGAGGGCATATAGTATGGATAGATTTGAAATTGGAATGCTGGTCAGATCGAAAGCCGGTCATGATCAGGGAGAGATATTCATCATCACCGCTGTGGATGATGCATATGTATATCTTGCGGATGGAAAATACCGCACACTTGACAAACCAAAGAAGAAAAAGAAGAAACATGTGCAGATCATATTGGAAAAATATGATATCAAAGATGCGGATGATGTAAAGATCAAACGAATCATAAAGGAATGTAACAAGTAAGGAAGAAGATAATCAGGAGGATAGAAAATGTCAAAAGCTGACGTAATTGAAATTGAAGGAACTGTAGTAGAGAAATTACCTAACGCAATGTTTCAGGTTGAGTTAGAAAACGGTCATCAGGTATTAGCACACATCAGTGGAAAGCTCAGAATGAACTTTATTAAAATTCTGCCAGGTGACAAAGTAACTTTAGAGTTATCCCCATATGATCTTTCAAAAGGAAGAATTATTTGGAGAGATAAATAAATTATAAAAAGTCTATTGACTTTGCTTGATACATAGTGTTATACTATATAAGCGCGTTTTCGGGCATTTCTATGTGTAGAAACACCGAGTTGCAAGTTTTTACAACGAAAAAGCGCAAGATACAAAAGGCAGAGCAATGGATGAAAGGAGGATCCCCGTGAAGGTTAGATCATCAGTAAAACCAATTTGCGAAAAATGCAAAGTAATTAAAAGAAAAGGAAGCGTTCGCATTATCTGCGAAAACCCGAAACACAAACAGAGACAGGGTTAATTTAGGCGGCTGATAGGCGACACACCAGGAGGTGTGTAGACTATTTGAAATATACAAGGAAACACCTGTAGCCGGTGAATCTCCTCGTATATTGCTTCTAATGCCGGCTCGTCATTACCGCGAAGAAGCGGTGGCCGGAAAGGGTGTGCATACCGACACACCTGGGATTTTTAGCGAATCCCCTATTAAAGACAATGAAAACTTAGTGTAAAGAAAATGGAGGAACAATCACATGGCTCGTATAGCAGGTGTAGACTTACCAAGAGACAAACGTGTCGAGATCGGATTAACTTATATCTATGGAATCGGCAGAACAAGTGCAACACGTATTTTGGCAGAAGCAGGAGTTGATGCTGATATCCGTTGTAGAGATCTTACAGACGAAGACGTTAAGAAGATCAGTGCAGTTATCGATGAGACACAGACAGTAGAAGGTGATCTTCGTAGAGAGATCGCTCTTAACATTAAGAGACTTCAGGAAATCGGATGCTACAGAGGTATCCGTCACAGAAAAGGACTTCCGGTTCGTGGTCAGAAGACTAAGACAAATGCTAGAACAAGAAAAGGTCCTAAGAGAACAGTAGCAAACAAAAAGAAATAATTAAAAAGGAAAGCGTAGGTTAGTTTTATTATGGCAAAGAAAGTTACAAAAAAAGTGACAAAGAGACGTGTCAAGAAAAACGTTGAACATGGACAGGCTCACATCCAGTCATCTTTTAATAATACAATCGTTACATTAACAGATGCTCAGGGAAATGCTCTCTCTTGGGCAAGTGCAGGCGGTCTTGGATTTAGAGGTTCAAGAAAATCTACCCCTTATGCAGCTCAGATGGCAGCTGAAACAGCAGCTAAAGCAGCATTAGTACATGGTTTAAAATCAGTTGACGTTATGGTTAAAGGACCAGGTTCAGGTAGAGAAGCAGCAATTCGTGCCCTTCAGGCATGCGGAATTGACGTAACAAGCATTAAGGATGTTACTCCGGTACCACACAATGGTTGCCGTCCGCCGAAACGCAGAAGAGTGTAATACTTAATATTATTTATTATGCACTTATTGTAAACTGATTGAAATTAGGAGGAAATTAAACATGGCAGTAAATAGAGTTCCGGTTCTTAAAAGATGCCGTTCTCTCGGAATGGATCCGGTATATTTAGGAATTGATAAAA
The DNA here is from genome assembly GCA_030538915.1 of Lachnospiraceae bacterium. Classification (GTDB taxonomy): domain Bacteria; phylum Bacillota; class Clostridia; order Lachnospirales; family Lachnospiraceae; genus Dorea_D. The sequence goes on from JAUNTC010000020.1 coordinate 10,485, forward strand.
AGTCCAACAGACAGTTAAAAAGATCCAATAGAAAAATGAGCGAGTATGGTCTTCAGTTACGTGAAAAACAGAAAGCTAAATTCATCTATGGTGTATTAGAAAAACCTTTCAGAAACTATTACAAGAAAGCAAAACAGATGTCAGGTATGACAGGTGATAACCTTATGGTTCTCCTTGAGTCAAGACTTGACAATGTAGTATTCCGTATGGGATTTGCTAGAACTAGACGTGAAGCTAGACAGATCGTTGACCACAAACATGTTCTTGTTAATGGTAAACAGGTAAACATCCCATCTTACCTTGTAAAAGCTGGTGATGTAATTGAGATCAAAGAAGCTAAGAAGAGCTCTACAAGATACAAAGAGATCGTAGAGGTTACAGGCGGACGTTTAGTACCAGAATGGTTAGACGTAGACGCTGAAGCTCTTAAAGGAACAGTTAAAGAACTTCCTAACCGTGAAGTAATCGACGTTCCAGTTGACGAGATGTTAATCGTCGAGTTATATTCTAAATAATAACCCGTAACACCACAGGAGGTGGACTTAGTGTTTGATTTTAATAAACCCAATATTGAAATAACTGAGATTTCAGAAGATAAGAAATATGGAAGATTTGTTGTTGAACCACTCGAGAGAGGATATGGTACAACATTAGGTAACTCCCTTAGAAGAATCATGCTTTCATCTTTACCAGGTGCTGCAATCAGCCATGTAAAGATTGACGGGGTACTTCATGAGTTCAGCTCCATCCCAGGGGTGAAAGAGGATGTTACAGAGATTATCATGAACTTGAAATCACTGGCTATCAAGAATACATCCGAGACAGATGAGCCTAAGACAGCTTATATTGATTTCGAGGGTGAAGGTGTTGTTACAGCAGCTGACATTCAGGTTGATCAGGATATCGAGATCATGAATCCGGATGCAGTAATCGCTACACTGAACGGTGGTGCGGACAGCAAGCTTTACATGGAATTAACTATCACAAAAGGTAGAGGATATGTAAGCTCAGATAAGAATAAGAATGAAGAATTACCAATCGCCGTAATTCCGATCGATTCTATCTATACACCAGTTGAACGTGTTAATCTTACCGTTGAGAATACTCGTGTTGGTCAGATCACAGATTATGACAAATTAACATTAGACGTATATACAAACGGAACACTGCTCCCGGATGAAGCAGTAAGTTTAGCAGCTAAGGTACTCAGCGAGCACCTGAAACTGTTTATCGACCTTTCTGAAGTAGCTCAGGCTGCAGAAGTTATGATCGAAAAAGAAGATGACGAAAAGGAAAAAGTGCTTGAGATGAGCATTGACGAATTAGAGTTATCTGTACGTTCTTACAATTGTCTGAAGAGAGCTGGTATTAATACAGTTGAAGAACTGACTAACAGAACATCAGACGACATGATGAAAGTACGTAATCTTGGACGTAAGTCCTTAGAAGAAGTTCTTGCGAAACTTGATGAATTAGGATTAAGCTTGAGCAAGGGAGAAGAGTAGAAGCTTCTCATCAGAGAATGTCTGCCAGTAAAACCGAAGAGTGTGGCAGAGCATTTGGCTAGTAAGCCCGAAGAGTATAACCAAGTGTAAATTATGGAGGATAAGAATAATGGCAAAGTATAGAAAACTCGGCAGAACATCAAGCCAGAGAAAAGCATTATTAAGAAACCAGGTAACAGCATTGATCAACAATGGTAAGATCAAAACTACAGAAGCTAAGGCTAAAGAGATCCGCAAGATCGCTGAAGGTCTGATCGCTATGGCTGTTAAAGAGAAAGATAACTTTGAAGAAGTAACTGTAAAAGCTAAAGTTGCTCGCAAAGATAAAGACGGAAAACGTGTAAAAGAAGTTGTAGATGGTAAGAAAGTTACTGTATATGACGAAGTTGAAAAGACAATCAAAAAAGATATGCCTAGCAGACTTCACGCTCGTCGTCAGATGTTAAAAGTTCTTTACCCAGTAACAGAAGTTCCAACAACTCAGGCTGGAAGAAAGAAAAACACAAAAGAAGTTGACCTTGTTGCAAAACTTTTTGATGAGATCGCACCAAAATATGTTGACCGTAACGGTGGATACACAAGAATCGTTAAGATCGGACAGCGTAAAGGTGACGCAGCAATGGAAGTTCTTATCGAGCTGGTTTAATCCAAAGATAAATGTAAATATAAAAAGAATGTGCTTTTGTTGCACATTCTTTTTTTTACTCATTTATATCTTTTAAATAGATAAACCAGTACGCACAGCCTACTAATATAGATCCACCAACAATATTTCCGAGTGTCACCGGTATTAAATTATGAATGAACATGTTGCTCCATGTAAGCACCGATTGATCAACTGCAGAAGCCGCTTCTGCGTAGGAAGGATTCATTGAAGCGAAGATCCCGGATGAAAGATAATACATATTTGCTACGCTATGCTCAAATCCGCAAAGAACGAAGAGCATGATCGGGAAAAACAAGGCGGTGATCTTACCGACAACCTGCTCTGCTGCAAAAGAAATCCACACAGCGATACATACGAGAAAATTACATCCGATCGCTTTTAAAAATGCATCAGACCAAGTCAGTGTCATCTTTCCTGCTGCAGTAGTGATCATGGACACAGCGATCGCATTGTCAAACATGCTTGCCTGGTGGCTGAACACACAGAGTGCAGATACGAAGATGGAACCGACAAGATTGCCAAGATAGACAATGATCCAGTTTTTCAAAAGTTCAGTGAACTTGATATTGCGTTGCAAAAGCGGAATGACTAAAAGACAATTCCCGGTAAACAGTTCACTTCCGGCAAGCAGGACCATTGTAAGTCCGCCGGGGAATACACAGGCTGCAATCAGCTTTGTAAGAGATGGGGAAGTGACAGTCACAGACGCTGCTGTGGAAGCAATTCCACCCATGGCGATGAAAGCACCTGCCAGGATTCCGAGAACGAACATTTTCGAAGTCTTCATCCGTACCTTTCCCTGCCCAATGGAAGAGTAAATATTTGCAATTTGTTTTGGTTGATTCATGAGATACCCCCTGTAAATAAATTAGTTCGTGACATGAATGCCCACTCGTTATTTTAACAGAAATAGAATAAAAATGCACCTACTGTTCATATTATACAGAAAATTGTATTGTAATACGTACAAAAACTGTGCAAAAGATATAGACAATATGAATAATATACAATGAATCTATCTATAAATCGTTAAAAAAACTACTTATGTCCAGCATGCTTACAAATCAGAAAAAGGATGATATAATAAAATAACTGCATCAGAGTAGAATAACAAGAAAGGGATGTAAAAAATGAGTAGGTTAGAGATTGACTCTCCTAAGAAGGCCAAGATCGTAATGGAAGGTCTTTATAAAGATCTGGAGAGAAGAATTGAATCAAGCCCTCCGGGCTTATGTCCAGTAGATATGGCAAGAGCATTTTTAGAGTTATGTCATGCACAGACATGTGGAAAGTGTGTGCCATGTCGTATCGGATTAGGACAGTTAAACCAGTTCATCAAAGATGTACTGGATGGTAAAGCAACAATGGAAACATTAGATATTATGGAGCAGACAGCACTGTCTATTATGGAATCAGCAGACTGTGCAATCGGTTATGAGGCTGCCAATATGGTATACAAAGGACTGATCGGATATCGTGATGATTATATCGAGCACATCCAGAGAGGACGTTGTACATGTACATACAATCAGCCGGTACCGTGTGTTTCTTTATGTCCTGCACATGTTGATATTCCGGGATATGTTGCTTTAGTAGGGGAAGGAAGATATGAAGACGCGATCCGTCTTATCCGTAAGGACAATCCGTTCCCAACAACATGCGGATTTATCTGCGAGCATCCATGTGAGGCTAGATGCCGTAGAAATATGGTAGATGATTCTATCAACATCCGTGGATTAAAACGTGTTGCTGCAGACTTCGCAGGAGAAGTAGATCCGCCGAAGTGCGCAGAGAGCACAGGCAAGAAGATCGCAGTACTCGGTGGTGGACCGGGAGGATTAAGTGCAGCTTATTACCTGCAGTTAATGGGACACCAGACAACTGTATATGAGATGCTTCCAAAATTAGGAGGAATGCTTCGCTATGGTATCCCGAACTATCGTCTGCCAAAAGACAGACTGGAAGATGATATCAATGCGATTTTGAAAACAGGTGTAGAAGTTAAATACGGACTTAAGATCGGACAGGACATCAGCATTCAGGAATTAAGAGAACAGTATGATGCAGTGCTGATCACAATCGGAGCAAGTACAGATAAGAAACTGGGTCTTGACGGGGAAGACGCAGATGGAATTTTATCCGCAGTACAGTTCTTACGTAACGTAGGTAAGGACATAAACATGGATCTTACAGGAAAAGAAGTTGCTGTCATCGGAGGCGGTAACGTATCTATGGATGCGGTTCGTACAGCGAAGAGACTGGGCGCTAAGAAAGTAAGTATTGTATATCGTAGACGTGTAGCTGATATGACAGCACTTCCGGGGGAAATCGAAGGAGCTGTTGCAGAAGGTATCGAATTACAGACACTGAAAGCACCATCCGCATTAGATATTGATGAAAATCATCATATCAAAGGAATTTATGTAACACCACAGATGATCAGCTCTATCCGTGACGGAAGAGCAAGCATCAAACCAACCGGAGAAGAAGATATCTATATCCCATGTGATGTGCTGATCGTAGCGATCGGACAGAACATCGAGACAACCCACTTTGAAGAAGCTGGTATTCCGGTTGAGCGAGGTAAGATCATTACAAAGAGCTCAGGAACATTTGAGAATATGCCAGGTGTATTCGCAGGTGGAGACTGTGCAAGTGGTCCGGCATCTGTAATCAAAGCGATTGCAGCCGCAAAAGTAGTTGCTGCGAACATTGACGAGTATCTGGGATATCGTCACGAAATCTCTTGTGATGTTGAGATTCCAGAGGCTGCCCTTCGTGACAGAACTCCATGCGGAAGAGTAAACTTAACAGAGCGCGAAGCATGTGAGAGAGTCTGTGACTTTGAAGGTGTAGAAAACTGTATGACAGAGAAAGAAGCAAAACAGGAGGCAAGCAGATGCCTTCGCTGCGATCACTTTGGATACGGAATATTTAAAGGAGGCAGAGAGAAATTATGGTAAATCTTACAATAGATGGAAAACAGATCTCAGTAAAAGAGAATACCACAATTATGGAGGCTGCCGCAGCGAATGGAATTCCGATTCCGAAGCTCTGTTACCTGAAGGGTATTAATGAGATTGCAGCCTGTCGTGTGTGTGTAGTTGAATTAGAAGGAAAAGATAAACTCATCACTTCCTGTAACAATGTTGTAGAAGAAGGAATGGTAATCTACACAAATAGTCCGAAAGTGCGCAGACACAGAAGAACTACAGTAGAACTCATCCTCTCTCAGCATGATTGCGAATGTGTAACATGTTCAAGAAGTGGTAATTGTAGCTTACAGACAGTAGCAAATGATCTGAATATCTTTGATATTCCGTTCAAGATGCAGCTAGAGAAACAGCCATGGGATAAACATTTCCCATTGATCCGTGACTCCTCAAAATGTATCAAATGTATGCGTTGTGTACAGGTCTGTGAAAAAGTACAGGGACTTGGAATCTGGGACGTAGAAGGAACAGGATCCAGAACAACGATCAATGTTGCTAACCAGAAGAGTATCGGAGAAGCAGATTGTGCACTCTGCGGTCAGTGTATTACACATTGTCCTGTTGGAGCACTGCGCGAGCGTGACGATTCCGAAAAAGTATGGAAAGCAATTGAAGATAAAGATAAGATTGTAGTAGCTCAGGTAGCTCCGGCTGTTCGTGCAGCATGGGGAGAAGAGTTAGGACTGGCACCGGAAGAAGCAAAAGTTGGAAAAATCTTAGACGCACTGAAGAAAATGGGTGTGGACTATGTATTTGATACAACATTCTCTGCAGACCTTACGATCATGGAAGAAGGAACAGAGTTCCTGAAACGTTTTACATCCGGAGAGTTAAAAGAACGTCCGATGTTTACATCCTGCTGCCCGGGATGGATCCGTTTCATCAAATCACAGTTCCCACATCTTGTGAAACAGCTTTCCACAGCAAAATCACCACAGCAGATGTTTGGAGCTGTAATGAAGACATATTTTGCACAGAAGCTGGGTGTAGATCCAGAGAAGATCTATACACTGTCTGTAATGCCTTGCGTAGCTAAAAAGGGCGAGCGCGAGATGGAGCTCTACTATGAAGAGTACGCAGGACATGATATTGACGCGGTTATCACAACAAGAGAGTTAGTAAGAATGATCCGTTCTGCACATATCAGCCCGGATACATTAGAAGACAGAGCAAGTGATACACCGATGCAGGAAGGATCCGGAGCAGGTGTGATCTTCGGAGCAACCGGTGGAGTTATGGAAGCAGCACTTCGTAGTGCATACTATCTCCTTAAGAATGAGAATCCGGATACAGATGCATTTAAGGTAGTAAGAAGCCAGGGATTCCAGGAAAACAATGGTGTTGTAGAAGCTGATTTTGCTATTGATGATATCACTGTTAAGACAGCAGTTGTCAGCGGACTTGCTAACACAAGAGCACTCTTACAGAAAATCGAGCGCGGTGAAGTACACTACGACTTCGTAGAAGTCATGGCATGCCCAGGCGGATGCGTAGGTGGTGGCGGACAGCCGATCCACGATGGAGAAGAGCTTGCCTTCGAAAGAGGTAAAAACCTTTACTTCCTCGATAAGAATGCAGATATCCGTTTCTCACATGAGAACAAAGACGTGCTTACAATGTATGAAGAATACTTCGAGAAACCAAATTCTCACAAAGCACATATGCTGTTACATACAGATCATCTTGCAAGTATGGACAGATAGGACAAAAAGGATTCCTAAATATTAAATTTTATACATAAAAGGATGCCGCACTGACTGTAAAGTTGATGCGGTGTTCTTTTATTTTCAACTATATTTTGATAGAATGAGGTCAAGAGTATTTGAAGAGAGGATGACGCTAGATGGATAAAAATAAAGAAAAGATGAAATATCGTCTGGCAGATGCAATGAAAGTCTGCATGAAAAAGATGCCGGTGGAGAAAGTGACGGTAAAAGAAATTGTAGAGGAATGTGGGACAACGCGACAGACATTTTATCGCAATTTTCAGGATAAATATGATCTCATCAACTGGTATTTTGATAAAATACTTTTGGAATCCTTTGAACACATGGGAGAAGGGGAGACGGTAAACGAAGGTCTGTTGAATAAATTTAGATATATCGAAGAAGAGAAGCTGTTTTTCCGCGCGGCATTTAAAACAGACGAGCAGAATTGCTTAAGACAACATGATTTTGAGCTGATACTGGACTTTTACACCCGTCAGATCGAATCGAAAACGAGACAGCCGATCGATGAAAAAATAAAATTCATGCTGGAAATGTATTGCCAGGGTTCTGTATATATGACAACGCAGTGGGTGCTTGGCTATCGTAAATCAACACCGGAGAAGATGGCAAAAGCGCTTGTAGAGGCGATGCCGGCAGAGCTGACAGAATTATTTTGTAAGTTAAATTTACTATAATTTTGCGCAGGATAAAAAGAAAATTGTCAAAAAGTGACAGATTGATAAATTTGTAACTTTCTTTTTGAAAAACATATTGTTAAAATTAAGACAAGATAAGAAATTGAATTTCACATTAAGAAAGGAAGCAATTATCATGGCAAACAGAATTACATTGAATGAAACATCTTACCACGGAGCAGGAGCGATTGCAGAGATCGCTACAGAGGCAAAATCAAGAGCTTTCAAAAAAGCATTTGTATGTTCTGATCCGGATCTTATCAAATTCGGAGTTACAGGAAAAGTAACAAAAGTATTGGAAGATGCAGGATTGGATTATGAGATCTACTCTGATATCAAAGCGAATCCGACAATCGAAAATGTAAAACATGGTGTGGAAGCATTTAAAAAAGCAGAAGCTGATTACATCGTAGCAATCGGTGGCGGTTCTTCTATGGATACTTCAAAAGCAATCGGAATCATCATTGCAAATCCTGAATTTGCTGATGTAAGAAGCTTAGAGGGTGTTGCACCGACAAAGAATCCTTGCGTACCGATCATTGCAGTACCGACAACAGCAGGAACTGCAGCAGAGGTTACGATCAACTACGTAATCACAGATGTAGAAAGAAAAAGAAAATTTGTATGCGTAGACCCACACGATATGCCAATCGTTGCAGTTGTTGACCCAGAGATGATGTCTTCTATGCCAAAGGGACTGACTGCATCAACTGGAATGGACGCCTTGACACATGCCATCGAAGGATATACAACAAAAGCTGCATGGGAAATGACAGATATGTTCCACTTAAAAGCAATCGAGATCATCAGCAGATCCTTGAGAGATGCAGTTGAGAACAAACCGGAAGGAAGAGAAGGAATGGCTCTTGGACAGTATATTGCCGGAATGGGATTCTCTAACGTAGGACTTGGAATCGCTCATTCAATGGCCCATACTTTAGGAGCTGTATATGATACACCACACGGAGTTGCATGTGCAATGATGCTTCCAATCGTAATGGAATATAACAAAGAGTATTCCGGAGAAAAATATAGAGAGATCGCTCGTGTAATGGGAGTGAAAGGCGTAGATGAGATGTCTGTAGATGAGTACAGAAAAGCAGCTGTTGATGCAGTCGCAAAACTTTCTGCAGATGTAGGAATCCCGACAAAATTAGAGGCAATCAAAGAAGAGGATTTACAGTTCCTTGCTGAGTCAGCATTTGCAGATGCATGCTGTCCGGGAAACCCAAGAGATACAAATGTAGAAGATTTGAAAGATCTTTTTAGAAAAATCATGTAATTTGACTTCTTCGCAATTGAAACCTCATAATACAAGAAACCAAAAAGAGCAGGCCGTATAAAGTGCCTGCTCTTTTTGGTTTATATTAGATTATTGAATATGTCTTACCAGAATACGTTGTCTCCAACGTTAATGCCGGCATGTCCGGTAAAGGATGCCCAGAAGAAATAACAATTTCTTACTTTGTTATGTCTGGCACCTCCTAAAACTGCCTTGGCAGCAGAATATGCGGAGGAACAAGGACCACGACCCAATACACGGTTCAAAGCACCGTTCCATGTCGGAGAAAACTGACCGGACTGGTAAACGACTTCTCGAATTGAATTCGGGAAGCGTGAACTTTCCACACGGTTCATAATAACGGTACCGACAGCGATCATTCCTTCATAGGAAATACCTGCTTCACACTCTAAGATACCGGCTAAGAGTGCCACATCTGATGTGCTTGCCTCATGCATTTTGCCGGAATTAGAAGCTCCACTGCTGCCGGAAGAATGATTATCGGTATCACCGGAGACGTCATCTTTTTGTGCTGTACGCATAGCTTCCTCAGCAGCTTTTGCCTTCTTAAGCTGTTTGCTGTAGTCGGACAGCTTGCCGGAAGTATTGGAAATTTTATCATTTAAGTTGCTTTTCTCTTCACTCAGCGAATCCTGCATGGAAGACAGGTGTTCCTGCTTTTGCTTAAGTCCGGCTTCCTTTGTCTCCACTTCCTTGCGTGCGTTCTGAAACTTCGCAAGCATTTCGCGGTCATAATCACTGATGTTATTAATATATTCGGCTTTATTCAGAAAATCTGCCATATTGTCTGAGGAAAGCAGAATCTCAAAGAGAGACATATTTCCGCCTTCATACATGAACTTAATACGTTCCTTCATAGACTTGAACTGAGATTCCTCATTTAACTTCGCAGCTGCAAGGTCAAGCTTTGCCTTTTCTACCTGTTTCGACATCTTGTCAATTTTATCAGAAGTTTTATCAAGCTTTTTGCTAAGTACATCCATATCGTTGTTAAGATCATTTAAATCCTCTTTCAGATTGGAAGTCTTTTTTTCAAGCTCTTTTGCGGAAGGCGCAGCATAAACGAGAGTATCAGTTGAGGCAATCGTCACTGCACAGAGAATACCTGTGACAGCTAATAAAGCTCGTTTCTTTCTATTTCTCATATACATTTCCTTTCTGTACTTGTACAAACGTCATTCCATTATATCGTATCTGCACGTATACGTCAACTTTTCGGGATTCTCAAGGGAGAGGAATGGGCAGATATAATTGCTTTATATAGAAAATTTTGATACAATGAGATGATACATAGAAAAATAGACAAAACTGAATATACAATAAAAATGAAAGGAATTTATATAATGAAAAAATATGAAGAAGAGCATTATCGTTATGATGCGATCAAAGACAAGATTTACCCTTGGGTGAAGAATGAACTTGTAGATCAGCAGGCTCTGAATGGAAAGAATCTTTCGGAAAAGGATACAATGGTGATCGAGTTTATCGGAGATCTTAAAGTAATCTTTGTGATCAAACGCGGTGAGGACAGCTATGAGATTTTAAAAGACGCAATGCTGCCGCCACATGTCAGCGCAGAAGAAGTATATCACAAGGCTTGTGAGAATCTCGTGCGAGATGTGGAATTTGTCATCGGAAATACATGGTATGGAGCATTCGGAATTATAGCAGATGGTGTACACGAGGCAAGCTCTGTCTGCTTTAAGCATATTTGGCAGATGTGTGCGGATAAGTTGAAGGATGACCTTATTATCTATGTTCCACACAAGGATACCGTACTATTCGCCCCATTAAGCCAGCAGAAAGTTGTAGAACAGCTTGCAGAGCATGCGAAGGGAGCTTATGAGGCAGGAGGAGACAAGATTAGTTTAACACCGTATCTCTTTTCAAAAGAGAGAAAGGAATTGATGACTTATGAAGTATAAGTGCAAGCTGATAAGCTTTGACTTAGATGATACATTACTTAACAGCAAAAAGGAACTTACTGATCACACAAGAGAAGTTCTCATGAAAGCACAGGAGAAAGGAATCCACATTATGCCGGTTACAGGAAGACCGCTCGGTGGATTGCCTAAGGAAGTGCGAGAATTTCCAGGAGTTCGCTATGCTATTACAGCTAACGGTGCCCGTATCGTCGATCTTCAGACCGGAGAATATCTTTATACAAGTCTGCTCTCCAAGAAGATGACAGAGGAGATCGTAACCATTTTTAAAGATTACGACGCGCTCAGAGAAGTCTATTATGACGGAGTTGGATTTGCGGAGGCGAAGGAATTTGCAAATGTGGAAGACTATATGCGTTCGCCGTATATGTCTGCTTACGTGCGCGCAACGAGAACACCAGTGCCGGATCTGATGCAATATATCCGAGAGAAAAATCAGGAGACCGATAAAGTACAGGGAGTATTTAAAATAGATGCAGAACGCAAAGAAGCACTGGCCCGCGTCCAATTTGTTGAAGGTGTGGAGGTAACCGGAGCCCTTGTCAATAATATAGAAGTAAATGCCGCAGGTGTTGATAAAGGAAATGCGATCACATGGTTTGCAGATTATATTGGAATTTCTCTGAAAGATATTGTTGCTTTCGGAGACGGCAACAACGATGTCAATTTTCTGAGACAGGCAGGGATCGGTGTAGCGATGGAGAATGCTACAGAAGAAGTAAAGGCAGCGTCAGATTATATGACAGTTACAAATAATGAAGACGGTGTGGCAGCATTTATAGAGAAGTATTTACTATAAATGTATATTCATGTGCATATTATGCATAAAAATATAAATGTAGGAGAGGGAAAATAATATGTTAGACGCAATTAAAGTAATCATACTTGGAATTGTAGAGGGAATCACAGAGTGGCTCCCGGTAAGCAGTACCGGACATTTGATCTTAGTAGGAAATGTCCTGCAACCAAATTTAAGTCACGCTTTTATGGAAATGTTCAATGTTGTAATCCAGCTTGGCGCGATCATGGCGGTCGTTGTTTTGTATTTCCATAAGCTGAATCCATTTTCACCAAAGAAAACGCAGAAGCAGAAAATGCTCACCTGGCAGATGTGGATCAAAGTATTCATTGCCTGCATACCGGCAGGAGTTGTTGGTATTCTTTTGAATGACTGGCTGGATGCAATTTTCTATAAACCGTTACCGGTTGCATTGATGCTCATCCTTTATGGTGTGTTATTCATTATCATTGAGAACAGAAACAAAGGCAAAAAGCCGGAAGTTAGAAGAATTTCCGAACTGGATATAAGAATGCTGCTCTGGATCGGTGTATTCCAGATGCTTGCACTGATTCCTGGAACATCAAGATCCGGTGCAACAATCGTCGGAGCTTTGATCATTGGCGTATCGAGAGAGGTGGCAGCAGAATTTACATTCTTCCTGGCAATCCCGGTTATGTTTGGCGCAAGCTTATTGAAGATCATAAAATTCGGCCTTTCATTTACAGTAGCAGAATTTGCTTACCTGATGCTTGGATGTATCGTTTCTTTTGTGATGTCAGTCGTAGCAATCAAGTTCTTAATGAACTACATTAAGAAGAATGACTTTAAAGTATTTGGCTATTATCGCATCGTTCTTGGAGGCTTAATTGTGCTCACAACAATATTTAAATTAATTTTTGCATAAAAATACTTGAATTTTGTAAAAAACCGTGTATAATAACGAATATGGATGTATGAATATACATTTTAATTACAACATTATGCAAAACAAATGAGTGAATAATTGAATTGAGGAGGAAGATAATATGAAAATGAAAAAATTAGTAAGTCTTATGTTAGTTGTATCCTGTGTGTTCGCATTAACAGCATGTGGAAGTGACAAGAAAGATGAGAAAGTAGAAGTAACAAAGAAAGAAGACCTTGCAAACCTGACGATCGGTGTACAGCAGGGAACAACAGGAGATTTGAATTGTTCTGATATCGTTAAGAAAGATTCACAGATGAAACGTTATCCAAAAGGATCTTCTGCAGTACAGGCTATGCAGGCTGGGAAAATTGACTGTGTAGTAATCGATGCACAGCCGGCGAAAAAGTTTGTTGAGAAAAATAAAGACCTTAAGATGATCGAAGGAATCTTCGATGATGAGCAGTATGCAATCTGTGTAAAAAAAGGAAATACAAAATTATTAAAAGAGATCAATACAGCATTAGAAGCATTGAAAAAAGACGGAACAGTTGATAAGATCATCGGAAACTACATTGGTGATGACACAGGAAAATATCAGTATGAGACACCAAAGGGAACTGACGTATCCAAAGGAACACTTGTAATGGCAACAAATGCAGAGTTTGAACCATATGAGTATCATGAAGGTGACAAGATCGTAGGTATCGACGTTGATATGGCTCAGGCAATCTGTGACAAGATGGGATACAAATTAAAAGTACAGGATATGGAATTTGATTCTATCCTTCCAACAGTAGCAACCGGTAAAGCAGATTTCGGTGCAGCAGGTATGACTGTAACAGACGAGAGAAAAGAAAATGCTGATTTCACAGATACATATGCAAATGCATCACAGGTAGTGATCGTTAAGAAGTAGGAGTAGTCATGGCAGATTTTTCAGCAAAATTTTATGCAAACTTTATAAAAGATGACCGCTGGCTCGGTCTTGTAAGCGGTCTCAAGGTGACATTAATTGTCACCTTGGAGGCTGTTATTTTAGGTATTATCATTGGATTTTTCATTGCCATCGTTCGCGCATACCATGATAAGACGGGAAAATTTAAAATTGTAAATGCAATCTGTAATGTATATCTTACAGTGATCCGTGGAACACCGACAATGATCCAGATCCTCATTATGTATCTAGTTGTATTCGGATCTTCTTCATTGGATTCCATCATTATCGGAGGTATCGCATTTGGTATTAACTCGGGAGCCTATGTTGCCGAGATCGTGCGTTCCGGTATTATGTCTATTCCGGAAGGACAGACAGAGGCAGGACGAAGCTTAGGACTTAATTATGCGCAGACAATGCGTCTTATCATTATTCCGCAGGCATTTAAAAATGTGCTTCCGGCACTGGTTAACGAGATGATCGTTTTGATCAAAGAGACAGCCATCATTGGATACATTGGAGAGCAGGATCTGACGAAAGCGGCAATGGTTATCCAGAGCCGTACCTTCGATGCATTCATGCCTCTTCTGGCGGCAGCAGTTATTTACCTGGCACTTGTAATGCTGCTGACATTCTTTATGAATAAGCTGGAAAGGAGATTAAGAAACAGTGAAAGATAATCAGGAAGTAATGATCAAGGTCAATGACCTTCATAAATCATTTGGAAAAAATCACGTACTTAATGGTATCACAACGGATATCAAACAAGGAGAAGTAGTTGTTGTGATCGGTCCATCCGGTTCCGGTAAATCTACATTTTTAAGATCTTTAAATCTCCTGGAAGTACCGACAAGCGGATCTATCATATTTGATGGAGATGAGATTACAGATCCGAAGATCGATATTGATGTGCACAGACAGAAAATGGGAATGGTATTCCAGCATTTCAATCTGTTTCCACATAAGACAATCCGTGAAAATATTACACTTGCTCCGGTTACATTAAAGAAAATGACACAGGAAGAAGCGAACAAAAGAGCAGACGAGCTGTTAGAGCGTGTAGGATTGGCTGATAAGGCAAATGCATACCCGGAACAGTTATCCGGTGGACAGAAGCAGAGAATTGCAATCGTAAGATCGCTTGCTATGGATCCGGAAGTCATGCTTTTCGACGAGCCAACATCCGCTCTTGACCCGGAAATGGTAGGAGAAGTTTTAGATCTTATGAAACAGCTTGCCAAAGACGGAATGACGATGGTCGTAGTTACACATGAGATGGGATTCGCAAGAGAAGTTGGAACACGTGTAATTTTCGTTGACGAAGGAAAGATCAAAGAAGAAGCAACTCCGGAAGAATTCTTTGAAAATCCGAAAGATGAACGATTAAAAGAATTTTTAAGCAAAATCTTATAAAAAGAAGGTGTTTAAGATGAGAAAAGATTTTGGCGCAAAAGCATTAAGTTACCCAATGCCGGTTTATATGGTGTCAACTTTTGATGAAAATGGAAAAGAAGACATTATGAATGCAGGCTGGGGTGGAATTACAAATTCGTCAGAACTGACCCTTTGCTTAAGTGCAGGACACAAGACAGTAAAGAATTTAAAGAAAACAGGAGCTTTCACAGTAAGTATGAACCGCTCCCCGTCAAGTAGACAATTGAAAAAATATAAATTTTTCCT
>JAUNTC010000021.1 GCA_030538915.1 Lachnospiraceae bacterium
GCCGGAGGAACCGGAAGAGCCAGAGGAGCCGGAAAAACCTGAAATCCCGGAGGAGCCGGAAACCCCCGAAGTTCCTGATGTTCCAGACGTCCCGGAAGTTCCAAAAGAGCCGGAAATTCCACAGATCACAGAGAAACCGGAGGAGCCGGAAGTTCCGGAAAAAGTTGAAAAGCCGGTGATTGAAAAAGTGAAAAAAGAACAGGAAAAACCGACTGTGAAGAAGAAAGAAGTTGTAAAAACCGGTGACGAACAACAATTGATGCTTCTTGTTCTGTTGTGTATTCTTTCTTGCACAGTAATATTTACTTGTGGTAGAATAGCTCGTAACACGAAATAAAGAACAGGAGGTTGTAGTGATGGGAATGACAATGACGCAGAAAATATTAGCTGCACATGCAGGCCTGGATCATGTTGTCGCAGGACAATTAATAGAAGCAAAGTTAGACATAGTTATGGCGAATGATATTACAGGACCGATGGCGCTGCCGATATTTAGAGAGATGGCAGAGAATGTATTTGACAAAGATAAAGTGGTGCTTGTGCCAGATCATTTTACTCCGAACAAGGATATTAAATCCGCAGAGAACTCCAAGGCAATCCGTGAATTTGCAAAGACACAGGGCCTTTCCTGGTATTTTGAACAGGGAAAATCAGGAGTGGAACATGCAATCCTTCCTGAGGCCGGAGTTGTGGCAGCAGGAGAATGTATTATCGGTGCAGACTCGCACACATGTACATACGGAGCACTGGGAGCATTTTCTACAGGCGTTGGAACAACAGATATTGCAACCGGTATGGCGACAGGCGAGCTTTGGTTTAAAGTACCAAGCGCATTGAAATTTGTTCTGAAAGGGAAACCATCCCCATATGTCAGCGGAAAAGATATTATTATCCACATTATCGGCAAGATCGGTGTGGATGGTGCACTTTATAAGTCAATGGAGTTTACCGGAGAAGGCATTGCTTCTCTTTCCATGGATGATCGTTTCACAATGGCCAATATGGCAATTGAAGCAGGTGCCAAAAATGGAATCTTCCCGGTAGATGAGAAGGCAAAGGCATACCTTTTGGAGCATACGAAGAAAGAATACAAGATCTACGAAGCGGATGCGGATGCACAGTACGATGACGTGATTGAGATCGATCTTTCAAAAGTGCGTCCGACTGTTGCATTCCCTCACCTTCCTGGTAATGCGAAGACAATAGATGAGATTGAAGCAATGGAACCGATTAAGATCGATCAGGTTGTGATCGGATCTTGTACGAATGGTCGTATGGAAGACATGCGCAAGGCAGCTGCAATCTTAAAGGGACACAAAGTGCATGAAGATGTACGTGTAATGGTGATCCCGGCTACACAGAAGATTTACAAACAGTGTATTAAAGAAGGACTCCTTGATATTTTCGTAGATGCAGGCTGTGCAGTGAACACACCGAGCTGTGGACCTTGTATGGGTGGCCATATGGGAGTTATGGCAGCAGGTGAGAAGTGTGTATCTACAACAAACCGTAACTTTGTAGGAAGAATGGGACATGTAGATTCACTCATTTATCTTGCGTCGCCGGAAGTTGCAGCGGCAAGTGCGATCGCAGGATGTATTGCAAATCCGGAGAAAGCAGGTGACAGATAATGAAGGCATTAGGACATGTATTTAAATATGGAGACAACGTAGATACCGATGTAATTATACCGGCAAGATATTTGAACTCTTTTGATGCACAGGAGCTGGCAAGCCATGCAATGGCAGATATTGATCCGGATTTTGTAAACAAAGTGAAACCGGGAGATTTGATTGTTGCGAATAAGAACTTTGGATGTGGATCATCGAGAGAGCACGCGCCGCTTTGTTTAAAGACGGCAGGCGTAAGTTGTGTAATCGCAGAGACATTTGCGAGAATTTTCTATCGTAATTCAATCAATATCGGCTTACCGATCATTGAATGCCCGGAGGCGGCAAGAGGAATTGAAAATGGAGACGAAGTGGAAGTGGATTTTGACAGTGGAAAGATCTACAATCGCACGAAAGGCACAGAATTCCAGGGACAGCCATTCTCTGAATTTATGCAGAAACTGATCGCAGCAGGTGGTCTTGTGAAATATACAAACAGTAAGAACAAGTAAAAGTACACAGAACAAAGGAAAGGCGACCCTATGAGTTTATATTACAAAAGTACCCGAAATCCTGAATTGAAAGTAACTGCATCCGAAGCAATTTTAAAAGGACTTGCGCCGGATGGCGGACTGTTTGTACCGGAAAGCATCCCGAAGCTGGAAAAGACGATGGATGAGATGAAGGACATGAGCTACCAGGAAGTTGCATATGAAGTGATGAAACTGTTCCTTGCAGATTTTACAGAAGACGAGTTAAAGGCATGTATCGAAAAAGCTTACGACGATAAGTTTGACACGGAAGAGATCGCACCTTTAGTGAAGGCGGGAGATACTTATTATCTAGAACTGTTCCACGGTGCAACGATCGCGTTTAAAGATATGGCACTTTCAATTTTGCCACATCTTATGACAACTTCTGCAAAGAAAAATCATGTAGAGAATAATATCTTAATCCTTACAGCTACATCCGGAGATACCGGAAAGGCTGCGATGGCAGGTTTTGCCGATGTAGAAGGAACGAAGATCATCGTATTCTATCCGAAAAACGGTGTCAGCAAAGTGCAGGAACTGCAGATGGTAACGCAAAAAGGAAAGAATGTAGACGTTGTGGCAATCCATGGTAATTTTGATAATGCACAAAGTGGTGTCAAGGCTATGTTTGAAGATCAGGAGCTTGCAGCAGAGCTTGCGCAGAAAGGTTATCAGTTCTCTTCTGCAAATTCGATCAACATCGGACGACTTGTGCCACAGGTTGTATATTATGTATATGCCTATGTGAAATTATTGGAAAATGAAGAGATCAAGCCGGGAGAGGAGATCGAAGTAGTCGTTCCAACCGGAAATTTCGGAAATATACTGGCAGCATATTATGCAAAGAAGATGGGGGTTCCGATCGATCAGTTGGTTTGTGCATCCAATGAGAACAAAGTCTTATTTGATTTCTTCCAGACAGGAATCTATAATAAGAATCGGGAATTCAAATTAACAACATCACCATCTATGGACATTTTAATCTCAAGTAACCTGGAGCGACTGATCTATATGATTGCAGGTGAAGACAGTGAAAAGACGAAGGAACTGATGGAAGCCCTGAAAAAGGATGGAGAATATCAGATCACAGATGAGATGAAAGAAAGACTTTGTGATTTCGCAGCTGGATTTGCGACACAGGAAGAGACGGCTGAGGAAATCTCAAAAGTTTATCAAAAGACCGGATATGTGCTGGATACGCATACAGCTGTTGCATCTTATGTATGTGACCAAGTAGAGGCGAAGAAGCAGACAGGTAAGAAGTATCTGGTTGCATCGACAGCAAGCCCATATAAGTTTGTAAAGAGCGTAATGAGTGCGATCGATGAAGCTTATGCCAGAGAAGATGAGTTCGCTTTGCTTCCAAAATTACAGGAGATTTCACAGGTTGAGATGCCGCAGGCAGTTAAAGATATTCTGGATGCAAAAGTTCTGCATACGTTAGAATGTGATGTGGATCAGATGAAAAAGATCGTGCAGGAGATCATTATAAGATAAACTTATGAACAAAAAAGTGAGATTGTTAAACTCTTGACTTTTTGGAAGAATAATGAGATAATTGAGCAAATGTTGTCATGCACAGGCATGGTGATGTAAATAATGAAGAAAAGAGGTTAATGTAAAATGGCAAAAATCGATTTAAGCAAGTATGGAATTACAGGAACTACAGAAATCGTTCACAATCCGTCTTACGAAATGTTATTTGAGGAAGAAACAAAACCTGAACTTGAAGGATATGAGAAAGGACGGGAAAGTGAGCTTGGAGCAGTGAATGTAATGACAGGTATTTATACCGGTCGTTCGCCAAAAGATAAATATATCGTAATGGATGAGAATTCTAAAGATACGGTATGGTGGACCTCTGACGAGTATAAGAACGACAATCACCCGGCTTCAGAAGAGACATGGAAAGCTGTAAAAGAGATTGCACAGAAAGAGCTTTCTGATAAGAAGCTTTATGTTGTAGATGCATTCTGTGGTGCAAACAAAGATACTCGTATGGCTATCCGTTTTATCGTTGAAGTTGCATGGCAGGCACATTTCGTAGAGAATATGTTCATTTTGCCATCAGCAGAAGAACTGGAGAATTTTGAGCCAGATTTCGTTGTTTACAATGCTTCAAAAGCAAAAGTAGAGAATTACAAAGAGTTAGGTCTGAATTCAGAGACAGCTGTTGTATTTAACATTTCCAGCCGTGAGCAGGTAATCATCAACACATGGTACGGTGGAGAGATGAAGAAAGGTATGTTCTCTATGATGAACTACTACCTTCCATTAAAAGGAATTGCAGCTATGCACTGCTCTGCAAACACAGACTTAAATGGTGAGAATACAGCAATCTTCTTCGGACTTTCCGGAACAGGTAAGACAACACTTTCTACAGATCCGAAGAGACTTCTTATCGGTGATGATGAGCACGGATGGGATGATAACGGAGTATTCAACTTTGAAGGTGGATGCTACGCAAAAGTTATCAACCTTGATAAAGAGTCAGAGCCAGACATTTACAATGCTATTAAACGTAACGCACTTCTTGAGAACGTTACACTTGATAAAGATGGAAAGATCGATTTTGCAGATAAGAGCGTAACAGAGAATACTCGTGTATCTTACCCAATCGATCACATTGAGAAAATCGTACGTCCGGTATCCGCAGCACCGGCAGCTAAGAATGTAATCTTCCTGTCAGCAGATGCGTTTGGAGTACTTCCTCCGGTATCTGTTTTAACACCGGAGCAGACAGAGTACTACTTCCTGTCTGGATTTACAGCAAAACTTGCTGGTACAGAGCGTGGAATCACAGAGCCTACACCGACATTCTCAGCATGCTTCGGACAGGCATTCTTGGAGTTACATCCGACAAAATATGCGCATGAGTTAGTTAAGAAGATGAAAGCAAACGGAGCAAAAGCATATCTTGTTAACACAGGATGGAACGGAACAGGAAAACGTATCTCTATTAAAGATACTCGTGGAATCATCGATGCAATCCTGAACGGAGATATTAACAATGCACCGACAAAGAATATCCCATACTTCAACTTCGAAGTTCCAACAGAGCTCGCAGGAGTTGACACAGGAATCTTAGATCCAAGAGATACTTATGCAGATGCAGCAGAGTGGGAGACAAAGGCAAAAGACCTTGCTGGAAGATTTGTTAAGAACTTTGCAAAATATGAAGGAAATGCAGATGGAAAAGCTCTTGTATCTGCAGGACCACAGTTATAAGAAAATAGTTGTAAAATAGAGAATATTAGGGTATAATAATCTCAGTTGGAAACCTGAAATGTTCGATAACTTCTGTTATTTTGAACCTACAATACTTTAAACGGGACTCTTATTATCTCTGTAATATGTCAAGCCCTCATTTATGCAGGGGAAGGCAGAAAAGCAGATGCGGACACCCACCTAGCGGATGGCTAGGAGTCAAAATACAGAAACCGGCATTTTGGGGAGTACTAAAGAAAAACGTAAGATGCCGCATGATAATTAGATGCGGCATCTTTTTTATCTTTATATTATGATGAAAGAAGATGTCATAGGATCGGAAAGACGAGAATATGAAACGTATGAAAAATAAGAAACATAAAAAAACAATTCGACTGTGTGGCTATATTCTCTGTGCCGCATTTTTTATTGCCCTGATCGGTGGAAAATTTGCAAATACGCAAGAGAAGCAAAAGCCTCAGGAAGAAAAGGAACAAGTACAAAAAAATAAAAGTGATAAGAATACGAAAAAGATCCGCGTGCTTCTTATGACGACTGGATACAAAGGTACATATCATTCAAAAGTTACTGTCTCGGCGGAAGGCGGAATGGTATTAAGTGCGGGAAAGAAAAAGATAAAAATTCCTTCAGGAAAGAGTATCTCCATTAAACCAGATGATGCACGATTCAAGTATTCTGTGATCAGATTAAAGCCAAACAGTGGAGCAATAGCGGTAGAGAGCATTCAAAGAGGGCGTGGTACGGCAGTTTACAATGGTACATTAGAAGTAAGACGCGCAGGTGGAAAGATTGTGCTGATCAATGAACTTCCGGTGGAAAAGTATCTTTGCGCAGTTGTGCCGAGCGAGATGGGAGCATCTTATGAACTGGAAGCATTAAAAGCTCAGGCGGTATGTGCCAGAAGCTATGCTTACCAACAGATGCAAAATTATGCGTATCCAAAATACAAAGCACATGTCAACGACAGTACGGCGTATCAGGTCTATGGAAATTTCAGCCCGGCAGAGCGATCTACAAAAGCTGTGAAAGAGACAGCAGGAGAGGTTGTGAAATATAAAGGAAAACTGGCTACTACATATTATTACTCCACTTCCTGTGGACGCACGACAACAGTCAAAGCCTGGGGAAGTGCACCATCTTCAAAAAATTCATACTTGAAATCTGTGCGCGTGAAGGGAACAAAGGGAGATTATGAAAAGAAGCAGCCGTGGTACCGATGGAATGTAATAGTGTCGAAAATAGAATTGGAAAAGATTATTCAAAATAATACCGGAAAAGAGATTGGAAAAATCCGTACGGTGAGAATAACCGAATATGGACCAGGTGGAGTAGCACTTAAGCTGAAGGTGACCGGCAGCAAGGGAAAACTGGTCGTAAGCACAGAAAATAAGATCCGCACTGCGCTGGCAGGAAATTATGATATTGTGAGGCAGGATGGTAGCAAGGTTAAATTTCCAACATTGCTGCCAAGCGCATTTATTACCATCGTAAAAGAAGGGGATTTCTTTCATATAAAAGGCGGCGGTTTCGGTCATGGAATCGGCATGAGCCAGAGTGGAGCAAACGAGATGGCGAGGCAGGGAAAGGATTATAAAGAGATCCTGAAGCTGTTTTATTCGGATATTCGAATAGAAAAATCATAGACAAAGCATGAAAAATCGGGTACAATGGGATGCGAATGTCAGGAGATAAGTATGAAAAAAGCGAAAGAAGTTTATTTAAAAGCAAATAAAATAACGAGAGATATATCGCAGGACCACGTAGGTGCATACGCTGCCCAGTCGGCATACTTTTTTATGCTCTGTATGATCCCGATCATCCTGCTCCTTCTTACACTGGTGCGTTACACACCAGTAACAAAGGCGGATGTTATGGCGGCAGTGATTCAAGTGTTCCCATCATCGGTAGACTCTCTTATTACATCGATCGTAAATCAGGTTTATAACCAGTCCATGAGTATCATTCCAATCACAGTCATTGTTGCACTCTGGTCAGCAGGAAAAGGCGTTCTTGCGATGTCATCAGGACTTAACTGTATTTACAATTGCCAGGAGACTCGTAATTACGTGTATCTGCGTATCCGTGCAACACTTTACACAGTGATGTTTCTGATCGTGATTATTTTCCTTCTTGTTTTATCTGTTTTTGGTAATACATTGAATATTTTTATATCGAATCATGTAGTATTCATGAAGAAAATGGCTGATTGGCTCATTGAGATGCGTACGATCATCATGCCCATCACGTTGATGATCTTTTCTATTTTGATTTATAAGTTTTTACCAAACCGAAAAGACAAAGTAAAAAAACAGATTCCAGGCGCTATATTTGCGGCAGTTGGCTGGATGATCATTTCCTGGATCTTTTCCGTATATGTGGATGTATTCCAGGGATTTTCAGATATGTATGGAAGTCTGACGACGATTGTGCTTATTATGCTGTGGATGTATTTTTGCATGTATACAATCCTTCTTGGAGGAGAAGTGAATATCCTGTGGGAGGCTTGGATGACAAGAATAAGTGACCCAAAAGAGCGCCAGGAGTAGTGTCAGTCTGGAAAATGAGGGTTGACATCTTCGGATTGTATGATATAATTATGTGGTATTAGAATATAATCTGTTTTAGATAAAAGCAATGACCGTGTAAGTAGAGAATTATTTTCCGACAGAGAGAGAAGATCACAGGCTGGAAGTCTTCTTCGGTTCAGATAAGGATCGAATTTCCCACGAAAGCTGCTTCTTTGAACCGGATCTATCTGTAAGTAAGAGAAGCCGTGTCCTGCACGTTACGCAGAAGAGAAGTGCCTGCTTTAAGTTTTTAATTGCAGGAATCAGGGTGGTAACACGGGTAGTATCTCGTCCCTTTCGGGGATGGAGGTACTTTTTTTGTACTTGAATGTACATAACATAATAGCAGATACATTTATAAGAAAGATAAGAAAGGAAGAAAGAAAGATGCAGGAAAAGCTCAGAGCTATTAAAGAAGAAGCATTAGAAGCAATCAAATCGGCTGATAAGCCAGAAAAACTCAATGATGTCCGCGTAAAATTCCTTGGTAAAAAAGGAGAGCTGACAGCTGTATTAAAGAGTATGAAAGATGTTGCCAAAGAAGACAGACCGAAGGTTGGTCAGATGGTCAATGAGACAAGAGAGGCAATTGAAAACATTTTAGAAGAAAGCAAGAAAAAGATGGAACGCGCGATCCGCGAAGAGAAGATGAGACAGGAAGTCATTGACGTTACACTTCCATCTAAGAAAAATAAAGTCGGACACCGTCATCCGAATACAATCGCTTTAGAAGAGGTTGAGCGAATTTTCGTTGGTATGGGATACGAAGTTGTAGAAGGACCGGAAGTAGAGTATGACCTTTATAACTTTGAAAAACTGAACATTCCGGCAGATCATCCGACAAAAGATGAGCAGGATACATTCTATATTAATAAAGATATCGTACTTCGTACACAGACCTCACCAGTACAGGCGCGTGTAATGGAAGAAGGAAAGCTTCCAATCCGTATGATCGCACCGGGAAGAGTATTCCGTTCAGATGAAGTGGATGCTACACATTCTCCATCCTTCCATCAGATCGAAGGACTTGTAATTGACAAGAATGTTTCTTTTGCTGACCTTAAAGGTACATTGGAAGTATTTGCAAAGGAACTTTTTGGACCTGAGACAAAGACAAAATTCCGTCCACATCATTTCCCATTTACAGAGCCAAGTGCGGAAGTAGATGTTACTTGCTTTAAATGTGGTGGAAAAGGATGTCGTTTCTGTAAAGGATCCGGATGGATCGAAATCCTTGGATGTGGTATGGTACATCCGCATGTACTGGAAATGTGCGGAATCGATCCGAATGAATATACAGGATTTGCATTTGGTGTCGGACTGGAACGTATCGCATTATTAAAATACGAGATTGATGATATGAGACTGTTATATGAAAATGACATTCGATTCTTGAAACAGTTTTAGGCGATAGAAGAGGCGAAAGGAGTAATAAGATGAATACATCATTATCATGGATAAAAGCATATGTTCCGGATCTTGACGTTACAGCGCAGGAATATACAGACGCAATGACACTTACCGGAACAAAAGTAGAAGGATTTGAAAAGACAGACGAAGATCTTGAAAAGATCGTAGTCGGACAGATTGATAAAATTGAGAAACATCCGGATGCAGATAAATTGATCATCTGCCAGGTAAATGTAGGAAGTGAGTCGATCCAGATCGTAACAGGCGCACCGAATGTAAAAGAAGGCGATAAAGTGCCGGTTGTACTTGTAGGTGGACGTGTTGCAGGCGGACATGAACCGGGACAGAGAGTTGCCGGTGGAATTAAGATCAAAAAAGGAAAATTACGTGGAGTAGACAGTTTTGGTATGATGTGCTCGATTGAAGAGCTTGGTTCGAACCGCGATATGTATCCGGAAGCACCGGAATCTGGAATCTATATTTTCCCTGAGGATACAGAAGTTGGCGCAGATGCAGTGGAAGTACTTGGATTACATGACGTTGTATTTGAGTATGAGATCACATCAAACCGTGTAGACTGCTACAGTGTAGTAGGAATTGCAAGAGAGGCAGCAGCTACATTTGGAAAAGATTTCTGTCCACCTGTTGTAACAGAGACTGGAAATGATGAAGATGTAAATGATTACATCAAAGTTACAGTAGAGAATAAAGATCTTTGCCCAAGATACTGTGCAAGAGTTGTAAAAAATATTAAGATCGCACCATCTCCGGAATGGATGCAGAGAAGACTTGCATCTGTAGGAATCCGTCCGATCAATAATCTCGTAGATATTACAAACTATGTAATGGAAGAGTACGGACAGCCGATGCACGCATATGATCTTGATACGATCGAAGGCAAAGAAATCGTAGTGAAAAATGCGGAAGCAGGAGAGAAATTCACAACACTGGACGGCCAGGAGAGAGTCATGGATGAGTCCGTATTGATGATCTGCGACGGTGTAAAAGCAATTGGTATTGCAGGTATCATGGGTGGAGAAAATTCCATGATCACAGATAACGTACAGACAATGCTTTTTGAAGCTGCATGCTTCGATGGAACAAATATCCGTAAATCAAGCAAAAAAGTCGGACTTCGTACAGATGCATCCGGTAAATTTGAAAAAGGGCTGGATCCAAACAATGCACAGGCTGCGATCGACCGTGCATGTCAGCTCATTGAAGAACTGGGAGCCGGTGAAGTTGTAGGCGGTATGGTTGACGTATACAGCAAGAAGAAAGAGCCGGTACGTGTTCCATTTGATGCAGAAGCAATTAACAATCTTCTCGGAACAGACATTTCAGAAGAAGATATGATCGGCTACTTCAAGAAGATTGACCTTGGATATGACGAAGAGAAGAAAGAAGTCATTGCTCCAACCTTCCGTCATGACCTGTTCCGTATGGCCGACCTTGCAGAGGAAGTTGCAAGATTCTACGGATACGATAATATCCCGACAACATTGCCAAGAGGAGAAGCTACAACCGGTAAATTATCCTTCAAACTGCGTGTAGAAGAGATTGCCCGTGATATTGCAGAGTTCTGTGGATTCAGCCAGGGTATGACATACTCTTTTGAAAGCCCGAAAGTATTTGACAAATTATTATTGCCGGAAGATTCACCGCTTCGCCGTACAGTGGACATTATGAATCCACTTGGAGAAGATTACAGCATTATGAGAACCACTTCATTAAACGGAATGCTTACTTCTCTTGCAACAAACTACAATAGAAGAAATAAAAACGTAAGATTGTATGAACTTGGAAATGTATATCTTCCAAAGGCACTGCCACTTACAGAACTTCCAGAAGAGCGTATGCAGTTTACACTTGGAATGTATGGAGACGGAGATTTCTTCAGCATGAAAGGTGTAGTAGAAGAGTTCTTTGAGAAAATTGGATTACATAAAAAAGAGTCCTATGATCCAAATGCCGGAAAATCTTTCCTTCATCCGGGACGTCAGGCAAACATTGTCTACGACGGAACAGTTGTTGGATATTTAGGAGAAGTACATCCGGATGTTGCTGATAACTATGGAATCGGAACGAGAGCATATGTTGCTGTTATCGATATGCCAGAAGTTGTTGCAAAAGCTACATTTGACAGAAAATATACAGGAATCGCAAAATTCCCGGCTGTGACAAGAGACATCAGTATGGTAATGCCAAAAGAGATCCTTGTCGGACAAGTGGAAGATGTCATTGAAAAGAAAGGCGGCGCTTACTTAGATAGCTACGCATTGTTTGACATTTACGAAGGAGAACAGATCAAGAGCGGATATAAATCAGTTGCATATTCTATTGTATTCCGTGCGAAAGATAAGACACTGGAGGAGGCAGAGATCACAAGTGCTATGAATAAGATCCTGGAAGGATTAGAGGCACTTGGAATCGAACTTCGTAAATAAACCTTTGACTTTGATAGAAAGGAACGTGAATTCCTGAAATGAAAAAGAAACAGATTACAGGCCTGCTTATTGCAGGTCTTCTGTTCGCTGCGATTGGAGTGATCAGTGTATTTACCAATGCAGCAGCAGATAAATTGATGGATAAGCTTTCTGGAGAACTGCTTGGCAGTGACATGACATTTCTTCCACCGGAAGAGGATTATATTGCGGTTGTGGATGTGAAGGGAACGATCAGCCAGCAGACGAGTACAAGTATTCTGACAGATCAGGGAAGTTCTTATCAGCATGATACGACGATGGAATATATCGATGAACTGATGGATGATGACAATAATAAGGGCATTTTGTTATATGTAGACTCTCCGGGAGGAGCCGTGTATGAATCAGAAGAGCTTTATAATAAGCTGATGGAATATAAAAAAGAAACTAAACGTCCAATCTATACTTATATGGCACATTATGCGGCATCCGGCGGTTACATGGCTTCAGTGGCATCCGATAAGATCTATGCCAATCAGAATACCGTTACAGGCTCGATCGGTGTGATCATGTCCGGTTATGATCTGACAGGCTTATATAAAAAGCTGGGCATTCGCTATGTGAGCATTACAAGTGGTAAAAATAAAGATTCCAGCAGACTTACAAAAGAACAGCAGGAAATCTACCAGTCTCAGGTAGATGAGTGCTATGAAACGTTTGTATCTAAAGTAGCTAAAGGCAGAAAGATGTCAGAAAAGCAGGTGAAAAAGCTTGCAGACGGAAGAACTTACACAGCGACCCAGGCGAAGAAAAATGGTCTCATTGATGAGATCAGAAGCTACGATGATATGAAAAATGAGATGAGCAAAAAGCTGAAGACCGATGAATTTTATGAACCAGAGAGCAAAGTAAGTCTTCTTAGCGAACTGTTTGCGAAGGCCAATGCTCTTGTGCCGAAATCAGAGGCACAGGTGTTAAAGGAGACTGCGGATGATTGTGAAAGCGGAGGGCTGATGTACTATGCAGAAGGATTACAGTAGCAAGAATCTGGAATGTGCAGGATTCTGCGTACGATTGTGCGCATATGTGCTCGATCACATCATTGTCTTCTTTGTATTGCTGGCGGTAAGACTTGTATTGCTGGCTGCTTCCTTTGTTCTGGGATTGATTGGAGTTCATGTGCTGGATGTACATGTTTTATTCCAGTATTCTTTAAAAGATATTGCACTTTATCTTTGTCAGGTGTTATATTTTATTGTGTGTACTTATGAGACAGGGACGACACCTGGAAAGCGTGTGTTCCATCTTCGTGTTGTGAGTGCAAAGAAAAATGAAAAATTACGTCTGCTTGATATTGTATACAGAGAGACGATCGGTCGTTTCTTATGTCACGTGTCAATCGGACTGGGGTATCTGCTTGTCGTAATAGACAGGCGAAAAATGGGATTGCATGACAGACTGAGCGATACGCAAGTTGTATATGCAAAGAAAATAAAGGAGATTCATATTCAAAATGAAAACACAGGATTTTTATTATGATCTGCCGGAAGAATTGATTGCACAGGATCCGTTGGAGGATCGTTCCAGCTCCAGACTTCTTGTCCTTGACAAGGAGACTGGGGCTGTTTCCCATCATGTATTTAAAGATATTGTCGGATATCTTCGGGAAGGGGACTGTCTTGTCATCAATGATACGAAAGTAATTCCAGCCAGATTAATTGGTTCAAAAGTAGGAACAAATGCAAAAATTGAAATATTATTGTTAAAAAGAAAAAGTGATAATATATGGGAGACGCTTGTAAAGCCGGGTAAAAAAGCAAAAGTCGGAGTGAAGATAAGCTTTGGAGACGGAATTTTGATAGGTGAAGTAGTGGATATTGTAGAAGAAGGAAACCGTCTCATCAAATTTACGTATGAAGGTATTTTTGAAGAAATATTGGATCAGCTTGGTCAGATGCCGCTTCCACCGTATATTACACATCAGTTGGAAGATAAGAATCGTTACCAGACAGTCTATGCAAAGCATAGCGGATCTGCGGCTGCGCCGACAGCAGGCCTTCATTTTACGCCGGAACTCTTGGAAGAAATCAAAAAGAAGGGAATCGATGTTGCAAGTGTTACTTTGCATGTAGGACTTGGAACATTCCGACCGGTCAAAGTAGAAGATGTTACAGATCATCATATGCACTCTGAGTTCTACCAGATTACGGAAGAAGCTGCGCATAAGATCAACCATGCAAAAGAAAATGGTGGAAGAGTGATCTGTGTAGGAACAACGAGCTGCCGCACGATCGAATCTGCAGCGGATGAGAACGGACATCTGGAAGCGTGCAGTGGATGGACAGAGATTTTTATTTATCCGGGATATAAGTTCAAGGCGCTGGATTGTCTGATCACAAATTTTCATCTGCCGGAGTCTACATTGGTCATGCTTGTGTCAGCTCTTGCAGGAAAAGAAAATGTACTTGCAGCATATGAAGAAGCTGTAAAAGAAAGATACCGCTTTTTCTCCTTCGGGGATGCGATGTTTATTCAATAATATTTAAGCAAAAGGATTGCAATATTCCCCAATTTTATGTATGCTTGTTAAGAAGTCGACAATGAATGGGGGATGCATAAAATGAGTAAAAAAAAGAAGTCTCAATGCACATCGGAAAATGTAAGAGAAGTGTTGATTATGACGGGAGCAGTTGGAATAATTGCAGCAGCGGTTTATTTCTTCTTAATCCCGAGCCGGACATCGGTCAGCAGTATATCGGGATTGGCAATCATTATCGCACATTTTGTGCCACTAAAGATTTCCAGTGTGACGATGATCTTGAATGTGACACTGTTAATTATCGGATTTTTGACATGTGGAAAGGAATTTGGGGCGAAGACAGTATATACAAGTATTTTGCTGCCGCTTTATCTGGCAGTTTTTGAAAAGGTTCTTCCGGATTTCAAATCTCTGACACAGAGCAATGAGCTGGATGTCGTATGTTACATTCTTGTAGTAAGTATCGGACTTAGCATTTTGTTTAACATGAATGCTTCCTCCGGCGGATTGGATATTGTTGCAAAGATCATGAACAAGTATTTACATATGGATCTTGGGAAAGCAATGTCTGTTTCAGGAATGTGCGTAGCCCTTTCATCAGCATTAATCTATGACTCGAAAGCAGTTGTTTTGAGCTTCTTAGGTACTTATTTTAATGGAATTGTTCTGGATCACTTTATATTTGGACAGAATATAAAGAGACGTGTCTGTATTATTTCAAAATATCAGGATCAGATCAAAGATTATGTTTTGAATGATCTGCGCAGCGGAGCAACAATTTATGAAGCGACAGGCGCGTATCATATGACGAATTTTACAGAAATTGTTGTGATCGTAGATAAGAGCGAATATCAGAAACTGATGAATTATGTCAGCCATATAGATCCGGATGCTTTTGTGACCGTTTATACAGTAGCGGATATGCGTTACAAACCGAAAACTCTGTTTAATATAGAGGAAAGGTAATAGAAAGGAAAAGACTGAGATGGAGAAGATAGATGTACTGGAGATGTTAAGAGAATCGGAAAATATGTATGTAATTTACTCGATCAGCACAAATATGCCATATGTACACTGTGATGCCGAGACGTACGATGATGAGATCCTTTTATTTCCTGAAGAGGAAGATGCAAAGAAACAGGTCGAGAAGATGCTGAAAGATAACATACCGGTAAGACTTGTAAATGTAGAAAAAGAGCACAGACTGAATTTCTTTACCGGATTGTTTGGAATGGGAGTCAATGCAATGATCATATGTGTGAATGAGAACGAAGTGTTCCGTGCACAGCTTGATGATCTTGTTGTACGACCGGACGAGAAAGACCTTCCGGAAGATGAGCCGAGAATTGAAAATCCACAGCTTCATCTGACAGCCCTTTATTTCGTTCAGGAATTGCGTAAAAATCCAAATGAGAGAACAGAAGAGCTGGAAGCTTTGAATGAAGAGATGCTGGCACATTTTCAAGAGGGAAGATACCTCGTGGCAGCTCAGGAAGATAAGCAAATCCCGGTTTTGAAAAGAAACGATGGAAAAGTATATCAGCCTATTTTCACAGATTTGATGGAATTTGCAAAATTTGACAAAGAAAGAAGATTCAGGGCGCTGATCATGGACGCAGATACGATCACGAAGCAGCTTGCAGAAGAAATCGATGGCGTTGCGATCAATCCACTGGGAGTGAACGTACTGCTTGATATTTCCAGACAGCCTGTTGAAGAATAAAAAACACCGGACAGTAAAAACTGCCCGGTGTTTTTTATGCCTTAATCTCATTATCTGTATTGCTTTTAAATATCTAAATTCTAGTTGATCAATATTTATATAGTTAAAAGGTACATCTAAACTTCGATTAAACAGACCTCTTAAAGTTTTGTAACATTAACTGCCTGAGGTCCCTTTGCGCCTTCTGCTACTTCATACTCAACTGCCTGTCCTTCTTCAAGAGACTTGAAGCCTTCCATGTTCAGTCCTGAGTAGTGTACGAAAATGTCGTTGCCTGTTTCATCAGAGATGAAACCATAGCCTTTTTGGTTGTTAAACCACTTTACTGTACCTTTCATATTCATACCTCCATAAATGAAAAATAAATAGATCCCCTGTAATTCTTGTATACAAGATTTACACCACATTATTTTAGCGTGATTAAATAAAAAAGTCAACAAAAACAGTAGGTTTATTGTCATTTTTCAACAAAGGCAACGAATTGTGTCGAGGTAAGGCTATTTCTTCGTTGCTTTTTTTACTCCTTTATTACCGTAAATCTCACTTACTGTGTTTGCTGTAATAAAGGCCTGGATTTTTTCTTCTTTTACAAATTCCATTAAAGAAGAGAACTCATTTCTTGTCATTAAAGTTTCGATTTCAAATTTTTCTTCATTCTTATATCCGCCGAGGATCGGGTGTACAGTCGCTCCACGCTGTAACTCATCGATAATATATGCTCTCAGTTTTTCATGTTCGTCGGAGAAAATACATACTCTCTTTCTAGAGTTGAAGCCTACGATAAAGTGGTCTAATACAAGTCCGTTAATAAATGTACCAATAAGACCGATAATTACAGTACGAAGATCATATACTAAAAAGGCACTGCAACAGATAGCCGCACCTGCGATTGTAACGGAAGTACCTAACTCTACGTGGAAGTATTTATTTACGATTTTTGCCAGAATATCCAGTCCTCCGGAAGAAGCATTTTCACGGAACAGAATGGTCTGAGCGAAACCTAAAATAATTACAAAGCATAAAAGGTCAAGCCACTGATCTTTCATCAGTGATTCCTGCATCGGAACGAGTTTTTCAAACATATATAAAAACGGTGACAGCAGTAATGCTGTATATACAGTTTTTAAGCCAAATTCTTTTCCAATCAGAACGTATGCCAAAACAAGCAGAATGACATTCATAATAAGTGTGATTACGGAAATTGGCAGACCGGTAAGCGCATTTACGACGATCGCAAGACCGGACATGGAACCGATTACGAGTTTACTCGGAATCAGGAAAAAATAAACAGCAATTGATGTGATAAACATTCCGAATGTTAAAATCAGAATTTCACGAATGAATGCTTTTGGATTGATTCTTTTAAGATTTTTCATTGTTATTCCCCATTTCTTCTTATATTAATCTCCTCTAGATATGTACAAACCTTAGCAACTATAACATCCGGTTATAGTACTGTCAATGTGATTGCTGATAAGTTTTTGTGCTAGACAAATAAGGTTTTTGGAATGGCGAACTTTTCTTGACGAAAACTGGTGGAACGTGTAAAGTATATTTAGGTATTTTTATGTAAAATTACGATTAAGCGAGGATATAAAAAGATGATTACACTAACGGGAAAGAAGATCTCGGAAGGGATCGCGATAGGAAAACTTTCTTTATACAAGCGCGATATTAAAGAGATCAAGCGAATTTATGTAAAGGATATAGAAAAAGAAGTCGCCCGTTTCCAGAAAGCGAAAGATAAAGCATTTATGGAATTGAAGGTGTTGCATACTTCTTCCATTAAGGA
Source organism: Lachnospiraceae bacterium (assembly GCA_030538915.1). GTDB lineage: Bacteria > Bacillota > Clostridia > Lachnospirales > Lachnospiraceae > Dorea_D. The sequence goes on from JAUNTC010000021.1 coordinate 17,829, forward strand.
AGTGGGAGAAGCGAATGCCGCTATTTTTGAGATGCAGCAGCAGATTCTGGAGGACGAGGAGTTTGTAGGTAAAATCACAAGTGTTATTTTAGAAGAAAAATTGAATGCGGAGTTTGCAGTTTCGAATGCAGCAGAGGAACTGATCACAAAGGGACCGGAAGAAGATAAGAACTTTTTGAAAGGACACGACGCAGATATCCGTGACGTTGCGATCCGTCTGATCCGAATCTTATCCAGAAGCTGGAAGGATCGTCTGCTTTCTGATGAGCCGTTTATTTTGGCGGCATCCGAGCTTTATCCAAGTGAGGCTGTACAGCTGGAAAAGACGAAGGTGCTTGGGTTTGTAACAAGATACGGAACGATCAACTCCCATACGGCTGTTATTGCACGTACGAAAGGAATCCCGGCAGTCATCGGTCTTGGTGACGCATTGAAGAAAGAGTATGATGGAAAGACAATCATCGTGGATGGTTTTGAAGGCAAGGTTTATATTGAGCCGGATTATTCGACCATTACGCAGATGAAGAAGCGTCAGGATGCAAATCAGGAGAAGACAAAGAATTTAGAGCGTCTGAAAGGAAAAGAAAATATTACGCAGAGCGGACAGAAGATCGACATCTGTGCCAATATTGGGACAAGAGAGGATATCGAAAATGTGATCCGAAGCGATGCCGGTGGAATCGGTCTGTTCCGAAGCGAGTTTTTATATATGGACAACGGTGGAAAGCTGCCAACAGAAGAGCAGCAGTTCCAGACATATAAATTGGCAGCAGAATCTATGGGATTTAAGAGAGTCGTGATTCGTACAGCTGATCTTGGAGGTGATAAACAGGCAGACTGCTTTGAAATCGGTCCGGAGAAAAATCCGTCTATGGGATATCGTGGAATCCGTATTTCGTTAGAGAAAGAAGAGATGTTTAAGACGCAGCTTCGAGCAATCCTTCGCGCTTCGGTATATGGAAATGTTGCGATCATGTTTCCGATGATTTCTACATTGGGAGAAGTGAAAAGCGCAAAGCTTTTATTAGAAAGAGCGAAAAAGGAATTAAGCGCAGAGAAGACTGCCTATAATAAAGAAATTAAAGTTGGGGTCATGATCGAGACACCGGCGGCAGTCATGATCAGTGGAGAACTTGCGAAGGAAGTAGATTTCTTCAGTATTGGAACAAATGACCTTTTACAGTTCACACTTGGAATGGACCGAGAAAATGAGAAAATTGAGAAGTGCTTTGACCCACACCATCCTGCAATTATGAAAATGTTGCGTATTGTAGCGAATAATGTGCATCTGGAGGAAAAACCGATCAGCATTTGCGGTGATATGGCAGCAGATCTTTCTTTGACAGAATTCTTCCTGCAGATAGGGATCGATGAGCTTTCAGTGGCACCGGAACAGGTATTGGCACTTCGTAAAAAGATTAGAGAGATACAGTAATTTGAAAGAAGACTTTTTTCTTGTGCAGTTCGCACGAAGAGAAAAGTCTTTTTTTGGTGAAAATTATTGACCGAAAATGATTGTAATATAAGATTAAAGATGAACGAAAGTGAATGAAAATGATTGAAAATGAAAGGATAGGATAGAGATATGTTGGCGGAAGAAAGATACGGAGAGATCCTTCGTATTGTAAATGAAGAAAAAGCAGTCACAGTACAGAAATTGACGGAACTACTTGATACTTCAGAATCAACAATAAGAAGAGATCTGACAACGCTTCATAAAAGAGGCGAGTTGATTAAAGTACATGGCGGAGCTACAGCGATAGAATCCGGATATATGACAAGAGATGCAGAACTTTCGGTGAGAAGTGATCTCAATCGAGAGGCGAAGATGAAGATCGGCAAGTATGCGGCAACGTTAGTCAAGGAAGATGATTTCGTATATCTGGATGCCGGGAGCAGCGTGGATATGATGATCGATCATCTGACGCAGTCTGATGCGGTATACGTGACAAATTCTATTTTCCATGCACAAAAGCTCTTGCAGAAAGGATTTCGCGTATGCCTGATCGGCGGTGAATTAAAAGCAATCACAGAAGCAATCGTCGGGGCAGATGCGATCACAGGACTTCGCAAATATAATTTTACAAAAGGATTTTTTGGAACAAACGGTGTACATCTAAATGTTGGATATACAACACCGGACATTGCCGAAGCAATGGTAAAGGAAAAAGCGATGGAGCAGTGCAAAGAATGTTTTATTCTTGCGGATGCAGATAAGATCAATCAGATTTCATCCGTTACTTTTTCATCCTTTGAAGATGCAAAACTGATTACAACAGAAGGAATCGATACAAGCTACAGAAAATATAAAAATGTTGTGGAGGTTTAAGTATGATTTATACAGTCACTTTTAATCCCTCTCTGGATTATGTGATTCAGGTTGAAAAACTGGTTCCGGGAGAGATCAATCGTACAACGCATGAAGCTGTTTATCCGGGAGGAAAAGGAAATAATGTTTCCGTGATTCTGTCCAATCTAGGACATCAAAGCAAAGCGCTTGGATTTACAGCTGGATTTACAGGAGAAGCATTAGAAAAGATGCTGAATGAATATGGATGTGATACAGCATTCATTAAGCTGGAAGAAGGATCTACAAGAATCAACGTAAAGATTAATGCCGATGAAGAGACCGAGATCAATGGACAGGGACCAATCATTACAGAAGAAGCGCAGAATGCGTTATTTGACCAGCTGGATACTCTCAAGGCAGAAGATATACTTGTTCTTGCAGGAAGTATTCCAAACACGCTGCCATCGGATATTTACGAACGGATCTTGGAACGTTTACAGGGAAGAAGCATTCGCTTTGTTGTAGATGCGACAAAGGATATGCTTTTAAAAGTTTTAAAATATCATCCATTTTTAATTAAGCCAAATAATCATGAGCTTGGCGAGATGTTTGGTGTGACACTTACGACAAAAAATGAGATCATCACACATGCAAAGAAGCTGCAAGAGATGGGAGCAGAAAATGTGCTTGTATCTATGGCAGGAGACGGAGCAATCCTTCTTACAGAAGATGAAGTGATATATGAGGCAAAGCCACCGAAGGGAGAAGTGTTAAACTCTGTCGGGGCAGGTGACTCTATGGTAGCAGGTTTCCTTGCCGGATACTTGAACACAAAAGATTATGAAAAGGCATTCCGGCTCGGTGTTGTGACCGGAAGTGCAACAGCCTTCCAGTACTGGCTTGCAACAAAAGAGGACGTGATTGCTTTAATGGAAGAACAACCAGAAATGTATGGATTATAGGAGGATGAGAGGATGAAGATCGTAGACTTGCTGAAAAAAGAAAGTATTGATCTAAATGGAGTTGTTTCAGATAAGAAAGAGACGATTGAAAAAATGGTTTTCCTGATGGCAGCCGGCGGAAATATTTCCGATATAGAGCGCAGGAACTTAAGGAAGAAGGAATTGATTTCCGCGAGAATGTTGAACTTGGTGTTATGATCGAGACACTAGCTGCTGTTATGGTGAGTCGTGACCTTGCAAAAGAAGTAGATTTCTTCAGTGTAGGAACGAACGATCTTACACAGTATACATTGGCTGTTGACCGTCAGAATCAGAAATTAGAGCTATTTTACGATTCCCATCATCCGGCAGTGTTTGCGATGATCCGCATGGCAGCAGAGAATGCACATGCAGAAGGAAAATGGATTGGAACCTGCGGAGAACTCGGAGCAGACTTAAGTCTGACAGAGACATTCCTTGAGATGGGAATTGATGAATTATCCGTTGCACCGGGAATGATTCTCCCATTGCGAAAGCGCATCCGTGATGCAGAATAAGATTAGAACAAACTAAATAAAAGTCGCCTAATAGAGCCATTTACTTTATGGCTCTATTTTGTTAGAATAAATCTGTTATGGTTACTTTAAAACCTGGATTTCTAATTATGAGAGGGAAAAAAGGAGGAAAACAAATGTTAGAGAAGGTTTTCAAACTACGTGAGAACGGCACAGATGTAAAAACAGAAGTTATTGCCGGTATCACAACATTTATGACAATGGCATATATTCTTGCGGTTAACCCAAGTATTATGTCTGCAGCAGGGATGGATTCAGGTGCAGTCTTTACAGCAACAGCACTGGCAGCATTACTTGGTACAGTCCTGATGGCGGTATTTGCAAACTATCCGTTTGCACTTGCACCAGGTATGGGACTGAATGCATATTTTGCATATACAGTTGTAGGTGTCTATGGATACAGCTGGAAAGTTGCATTAACAGCAGTATTTGCAGAAGGTATTATCTTTATTATTCTGTCTGCAACAAATGTCCGTGAAGCAATTTTCAATGCAATTCCGAAGAACTTAAAAGCTGCAGTCAGCGTAGGTATCGGTCTGTTCATCGCATTTATCGGTTTACAAAATGCTAAGATTGTAATCGGAGGATCTACATTGCTTCAGTTATATTCACTGGATAACTACAATGCGGCAAATGGCGTAAAAGCTACTTTCCATGATGTAGGAATCACAGTACTTCTTGCAGTTATTGGTATTCTGATCACAGGAATCTTAGTTATAAGAAATATCAAGGGAAATATTTTATGGGGAATCTTGATCACATGGCTGTTAGGAATCGGATGTCAGTTCGCAGGAATCTATGTACCGAATCCGGATGTTGGATTCTACAGTCTGCTTCCTGATTTCAGCAACGGACTTTCTATTCCAAGTATTGCTCCGGTATTTGCAAAGCTGGATTTCCATTCTATGTTTTCACTGAACTTTATTGTGGTTGTATTTGCCTTCCTGTTTGTAGATATGTTTGATACAATCGGAACTCTGATTGGTGTATCTTCCAAAGCAAACATGCTGGATGAAGATGGAAAACTGCCACATATCAAAGGGGCATTAATGGCAGATGCGGTAGCAACAACAGCAGGAGCTGTTCTTGGTACTTCTACAACAACAACTTTCGTTGAAAGTGCATCCGGTGTTACAGAAGGCGGAAGAACCGGACTCACAGCAGTTACAACAGCAATCCTTTTCGGACTGTCACTGTTCCTGTCACCGATCTTCCTTGCCATCCCATCCTTTGCAACAGCACCGGCACTTGTCATCGTTGGATTCTATATGCTGACAAACGTTGTAAATATTGATTTCTCAGATGTTTCTGAAGCAATTCCATGTTACATCTGTATCGGAGCTATGCCGTTCTTCTACAGCATTTCCGAAGGAATCTCTATGGGGGTTATCACATATGTAGTATTAAATCTTCTGACAGGTAAGGCAAAAGAGAAGAAAATCAGTGCACTGATGTATGTGCTTGCAGTTTTATTTGTATTAAAATATATCTTCCTGTAAAAGAAAGGCTGGATTTAGCATGAATTTATTTACAATGGAAAATATTACAAAATCATACACAGATCGGATACTTCTGGATGATGTAGGATTTAGTATTAATGAAAATGAAAAAATCGGTGTGATTGGTGTAAACGGAATGGGAAAATCAACTCTGTTGAAAGTGGTTGCAGGGATTGAAGAAGCAGATGCCGGAAAGATCAGTATGGGTAATCAGGTGAAGATCTGCTATCTTCCGCAGACACCGGTATTTACACCTGGAACAACGATTTTGCAGGCTGCGGTCGGCGAAAATATGGAAGAATGGAACCGCTGGACGATAGAAGCGGATGCAAGATCCATGCTGAACCAGCTCGGTTTTGCGGATTATGAAGAAAAAGTAGAGCATATGTCCGGCGGACAGAAGAAGCGTGTTGCGTTAGTCAACGCGCTTCTGACGCCTGCGGACATTCTGATCTTGGATGAGCCGACCAACCATTTGGACAATGCGATGTCAGAGTGGCTGGAAAATTATCTGATCTCATTTCGCGGTGCGGTTCTGATGGTTACACATGACCGTTATTTCCTTGACCGTATCGCAACCAGGATTGTAGAAGTGGACAAAGGAAAGCTGTACAGTTATCCGGGAAATTATGCGAAGTTTGTGGAACTGAAAGAAGAGCGTCAGAATATGGCACTTGCAACAGAACGCAAGAGAAAAAGCCTGCTTAGGACAGAGCTTGAATGGCTGCACCGTGGCGCACGTGCACGAAGCACGAAACAGAAAGCACATATTGACCGTATTCAGGCAATGCAGGAGATGAAGGATATTCAGGAAGAAAAGCAGGTACTGCTTACGTCTACCGCATCACGGATGGGAAATAAAACAATTGAGCTTTCTGATATTTCCAAATCCTATGGGAATCATCTGCTGATCCGGGATTATAATTATATTTTTCTGAAAAATGACCGGATTGGAATTATCGGACCGAACGGATGTGGAAAGACAACGTTACTTAAGATCATCAATGGAATTGTGAAACCGGATACCGGAACGATAGAAATCGGGCAGACAATACGGATCGGCTATTTTTCGCAGGAGAATGAATACATGGATGATTCAATGAAAGTCATCGACTATGTGAAAGAAGCGGGAGAGTATATTCAGACTTCGGATGGAAGAATCACAGCATCACAGATGCTAGAGCGTTTCCTGTTTGAGGGAGCGATCCAGTGGTCAAAGATTGAGAAGCTTTCCGGTGGTGAGAAGAGGAGACTGTATCTTCTGCGGATTCTGATGAGTGCGCCGAATGTGCTGATCCTGGATGAGCCGACCAACGATCTGGATATCCAGACACTTACAATTCTTGAAAATTATCTGGACGGTTTTGATGGAATCATCATTGTCGTATCGCATGACCGCTACTTCCTTGACCGGACAGTAAGAAGAATCTTTGCATTTGAGGGAGAAGGGGCGATCCGCCAGTATGAAGGAGGATATTCTGACTATCTGATTCGTAAAGAACTGGAAGGACTGCCGGATATGACAGTTAAAAGTATGGGAGTCGGTTCCGCAGTACAGACGGAGAAGTCCGGAAGTGAGAATAGCGCTGAGGACAGTCGTGTAACATGGAAAAAACATGATAAGAAATTAAAATTCTCCTACAAAGAACAGCGGGAATTTGAGACGATCGATGAGGAGATCACTGCACTGGAAGAGAAGATTGAAGTTCTGGATGCCCAGATGCTGGAAAACGCCTCCAATTCTGTGAAGTTAAATGAACTTCTCGAGAAAAAGGAAGAAGTGAGCCAGCAGCTGGACGAGAAAATGGACCGGTGGGTTTATCTGAATGATCTGAATGAACAGATTCAGGAAGCGGCAAATTCTTCTAAAGAATAAAAATGATATCCCATATCTTCCCAGCGTGTAAGCAGTTCGTTAAGAATGGAACCGTTGGTAGAAGAAGTATTATGTAATAAAACAATAGCACCGGGATGAATACGAGGGGGCTGTGAAATAAGTCCCTAAAAGAAATAGGACCATTCGTTCATGCGAAAGGT
>JAUNTC010000105.1 GCA_030538915.1 Lachnospiraceae bacterium
ACAGACCCTTATAGGGTCAAAGCAAACCACCGGCTAAGCCGGTGGTTGTGATTATGAGAAAATTTAAGTTTAAAAAGATGAACAATTTAAAAGTAGTCGTGGGTATTATCATTCAACTGGTAGCAGTTGTTCTGTTTGGATTTACAGTAAGCAGTCTTCCAGGTGTTTTGTATTTTCTGCTCTGGTGTGTGGGGCTGGTGATGAGCTGTTCATTTGCCGGCAGTGAAAGAGCTGAAAATGCTGCTTAAAGGAAATATGAAACATCGGTGAAACCTGAGCTTCGTTTTGTTGTATTTTGCCTGTTATATGCTATAATTACATTAGGTTTATGCAAAGGGGGCTTGCGTATGAAGCTGGATATGCATTGTCATGTGAAGGAGGGTTCCGTAGATAGCAGAGTGAGTTTGGATGAATATATTACCAAACTTAAGGAGCATGGGTTTGACGGAATGCTTATTACAGATCATGATACATACAAAGGATACAGACATTGGAAGAATACTATGAAAGGAAAGATGCACGAAGATTTTGTAGTGCTTAAGGGCATTGAGTATGATACGTGCGATGCCGGACATATTATCTGCATTATGCCACAGGGCGTAAAGATGCGTCTTTTGGAGATACGTGGAATGCCTGTTTCAATGTTAATTGATTTTGTCCACAAGAACGGCGGTATATTAGGACCGGCTCATCCGTGTGGAGAAAAGTATATGAGTTTTACGAACACAAAGAAGTATTTCCGTTCGCCGGAGATCATCAAGCGATTTGATTTCGTGGAAGCATTTAATGCCTGCGAGCCGGTGGCTTCGAATGAAGGGGCAAGAAAGCTTGCCTTGAAGTATAAAAAGCCGGGAATCGGTGGCAGTGATTCACACAAGCTGAACTGTGTTTCCAAAGGGTATACGATCTTACCTGAGCGTGTGACGTGTGAGACGGAACTAATTTCATTGATCCGTAAGAAAGTGCCAATCGAGGCCGGAGGAACGTTGTACGATAAGACAACAAAGGATCGAATTGGAAAGGCAAGTTCATTGTTGGCATATTCTTTCTGGTTTTATAATAAGGGTGGAGAACTTTTGAAGAGAAGAAAGAGAAAGAAAAAAGGTGAGGTTGAGAATCCGATGGATCCGATCGACCCAATGGAAATTGAATATTTAAGAGAGCATCAGCTGTAGCTTAAAAAAGATTTGAAAGAAGCTGAAAAATAAGACCGCATACAGAAGAAAGCCTAAGGATTCTTCTGTATGCGGTCTTTGTATATTTGACTTGAAAGAATTATGCTATAAAATCACGGACATGAGATGGTATGCTAAGAAGCTGAATACCCATGCTGTTGCCAACTGGTAAAGCAAAATGGCAATGGTTGATTTCCAGCTGTTCAATTCTCTGTGGATCGTTGCGATCGTTGCGGTACATGGTACGTAGAGGAGACAGAATACCATAAGTGCATAGGCATTTGCAGGTCCGAACCCTAACGTACCAAGAGCTGCGGACATGGCACTCATACCGTGAGCAGTTGTAATGTTCTGGATGCCGAAGAGTACGCTGCAGCTTGAAACAACGACTTCTTTTGCGGCAATACCGGCGATCAGTGCAACAATGATCTGCCAGTAACCAAGTCCTGCCGGACGGAAGATTGGAACAATTCCTCTTCCGACGTAGGAACCAAAACTTTGGCTGATATCTGTCACATAGCCGGATGGACCGAAATTGAGAATGCCCCACATAATGATGGACGCTATGAAAATGACAGTTCCGGCTTTTGTAAGGTAGTCTTTTACCTTCTCCCAGACGTAGACAGCAATCGTACGTGCATTTGGTGATTTATACTCCGGAAGCTCGATCAGTAATGCATGATCTGCTTTTGAACCATCAATGCGTGACAGAACATATGCAGTCGCAATCGCAATTATTATTCCGAGTATGTAAAGCGAATAGCAGGCAAGCATTGCATGCTTCTCGAAAAACATGGAAGAAAACAAAACGTAGATCGGTAGTCTTGCACTGCAGGACATAAATGGTGTGATCATAATTGTTTTGAATCGATCTTTCGGATGTTCCAGAGCTCTCGATGCCATAACGGCCGGTACGGAACAGCCAAAACCTAAAAGTAAAGGCAAGAACGCTTTTCCGGATAATCCTAAGTGGCTCATAATGTCATCCATGACAAATGCAACTCGTGCCATATATCCACTGTCTTCCAGAAAAGCAAGAGCAAGGAAGAGAATGAAAATATTTGGCAGAAAAGTAAGGATTCCACCGACACCTGAGATGATACCGTCTGTAATAAGAGAGGTGAGCATCGCGTGTACATGTAACGTGTGTAAAAGTGTGGTCGTTCCGTAAGTTAAATATTCCAGCGCAATCTCAAAATATCCTTTTAACCAGTCACCGATGGTAAATGTAAGGAAAAATACAATCGCCATAATTCCGAGAAAGATCGGAAGACCAAGATAACGGTTTGTAAGATAAGAGTCGATCTTGTCTGTAGCAGCCTCTTTTTTGGATTTGCCGACAAGGACCTCTTTGATAATTTCTTCGATGAAATCATACTTTTGATTAATGATTTCTTTTTCATAATTTTGATCGATAATGTCGGCAACCTCGATCGGATGTTTTTCTAAAATGTTAGCATCATTTTCTAGAAGCTTGATTGCATGCCAGCGCTTATTTACCATATCAGGATAGCTTTTAGCAAGACGATTTCTTAGAAGATCGATCTTGTCTTCAATTTTATCACTGTAGACCATAGCATATTCTGCATGGTGGTCATGGCGGTGAAGTGAAGACTGTCCGTCATGGTGATGGATCAGTGGATCCTGCTGATTTGGATCATTGTGGTGTGCAACTGCATGCATCAGAATGGAGAGACCGGTGCGTTTGCGGGCAGAAACCGGAATTACAGGAACTCCTAACATTTCCGGCAAACGATGAAGGTCTAATTCAAGACCGCGTTCTTCGACGATGTCCATCATGTTGAGTGCCAGGACAACTGGTTTTCCAAGTTCTAATAACTGTAAGGTCAGATAAAGGTTACGCTCTAAGCTGGAGGCATCAATGACATCAACGATCACATCTACTTCGTCGCTTAAAATACAGTCTCTCGATACAGTTTCTTCCATTGTGTAGGAAGACAGGCTGTAAATGCCAGGAAGGTCAATCAGACGAAACTCCTGTCCTTTGTAAAATGTTTTTCCTTCTTTTTTTTCGACTGTAACGCCCGGCCAGTTCGCAACCTTTAAATTTGCACCGGTGTAGGCGTTGAAAAGAGTTGTTTTTCCACAGTTTGGATTTCCGATAAATCCGACGTTGATAATTTTTTTCTTTTCATTGGGTTCATTAGTATCTGATTGTGGCATATTACTGTCGCTCCTTTACTTCGATGTTGTCGGCGATTCTTTTTCCCAGTGCAAAACGTGTTCCACGGAATTTTACAGTGAGAGAGCCTTTCTTTTGATTGTTATGTATGGTGATGGTGCTGCCTTCCGTAAGGCCTAAGGCTTCCAGACGACGTTCCAGCTTTTCTTCCAGCTGAATGGAAACAACCTTATAACTTGTATTACTGTTTCCTTGTTTCAGTGTCATATATGTCATCCCCTTTTTTGTGTTAATGATAATTATTCTCTATAATGCTCATTTATAATACCATTTTCGGTAAAATATATCAATCATAAGTATTGACAAATACAGGAAATATCTATATGATTAGTACACTCGTCTGAGAAGTTCTAACGATTCTATGCGTAATGCATTCACATGGGGATTCTCCCCGGCAGGGAAATTTTCTTCCCGAATTTCACAAAACGAGAAAAAATTAAGCGAAAGGAGGGCAGTTTTTGTAACTGATCATAATGTTTTTTTAAAATTGAAAAGGAGAAATGCTTATGAAAAAAAGAAGTTTCCTGAAGACGAAGTTTGTCCGGATGCTGGTGGCACTCTGTCTTATGTGCGTGTGCGCACCGGCGGTTACGAGTCAGGCAAAGGATGTCTCTTTAAAACGAGGCGAGAAAGTGTATTATGAGGGGTATTCGACATTTTATTACTATATTGACGGAACGCTCGGATATTGTCTGGAGCCTGCGAAAAGTTCGCCTCATGACGGGAAATATATGTCAAAGCAGCTGAGCAACAGTACGCTTCTTAGTAAGACACTATATTATGCTTATGGAAATCCAGGGTATCAGAAATACTTGAAACCGGTATTTGGTGAAGAGTGGCAGACAAAGAAAAAGGCGTACAGCCTTTCCCATTGTATTTTGTCGTATGTATATGACGGATGCAAAGATTCCAGTGATGCGTTTACCGGCCTGAGTCCGAAGATGAAAAAGAAAGTCATAAGCTGTACAGCGAAGATTAAGACATTTCCGGCTGTACCGGACCCGGACATTACATTTTCGAAAAAGACATTGACGGCTGTCTATGACAAGTCTAAGAAAGTGCAAAAGACCAGTGTTATTACATGTAAAGGGGATCCGGGTAATGCAATCACACTGAAACTTCCGGCGGATGTTACACTTGTAAATGAGACGAAGAAAACTTCAAAAAAGGGAAATGTAGCTGTGAATGGCGGCGATCGTTTTTATTTGAAGTGTCCGGTGGATAAATGGAACGGGAAAACGTGGAAAACAGGTAACATTTATGGAAAAAACAGACAGAACTGGAGGTGCCTGGTGATTAATACCGGAGCAGGCGGGCAGCATCTTGGAGTTGGTCAGCTCGTGAGTGCGAATATTCTTCCAACCAGCTTACAGGTGACATGGATCAAAAAGCCAAAACTGAAAGTGGAAAAGAGTGCTGACCGGGAAGACAAAAAATATAAAGTTGGAGAAATCATCCATTATACGGTTGATGTGACGCAGCAGATTGAAAAGGCAGTTGCAAAAAATATTGTTATCACAGACCGTATCATTACAGAAGGAGTAAGACTTATTCCGGATTCTATTATTCTATATGATAAAAATCAAAACGTCGTATCAGACGCAATCTTATCCGTAAAAGACAATACATATACGATCAATACAAAGCGTTTTCTGGAAAGTTATCACACTGGAGAGCATTATACTGTAACTTACGAGGTGGAAATTCTAGATGAAAAACTAATGGGGCGCGAGATTGAAAATGAAGTTGTAGTGCGTTCTGACAACACCGAAGAAGTAAGAGATAAAGAAATTGTTGAAGTGGAAGAACCGGAAGAGCC
>JAUNTC010000022.1 GCA_030538915.1 Lachnospiraceae bacterium
AACCGGTGCAGATAACTAATCTGAATTAAAAAAACGAGGCTGAAAATATCAGCCCCGTTTTTTTAATTCACATTTACTTTGATTTTTTTAATCTTTCTTCCTGCCTTCAACTGTTTGTTTCTATTCTACTTTCGTCTTAATGCAAAAAAACTACTCTAATATGAGTTTTGCAGCGCCACAGATACCTGCATCATTTCCTAGCTCTGCAAGCTTGAATTTTACTTCTTTGTTTGCAAAAAATGCTCGTTTCATATAATTCTTCTCTACATAAGAAAGAAGAATCTCTCCTGCTTTTGAAACACCACCGCCAATCACGATCACAGCCGGATCTACGACAACTGCAATGTTGGCAAGTGCATATCCTAAATATCGTCCGAATTCTTCTACAACATCTTCTGCGAGTCCGTCTCCTTCTTTCAGCGCATCAAATACGGCCTTCGCATCTACCTTTTCCTGTCCGCGCAGCAGACTGTCTTTCTTCTCTTCCTCAAGATGTTCTGCAGCAAGTCTTGCAATCCCTGTTGCTGATGCATACTGCTCTAAGCATCCGGTATTTCCACAGCCACATTTCTTCGTCTCTGTCTCATTTACACAAATATGACCGATCTCTCCACCTGCCCCATTTGTTCCAACAAGGGGACGTCCATTTAAAATAACGCCACCGCCGACACCAGTTCCAAGTGTGACCATAACGATGTTTTCTTCTCCTTTTCCGGCGCCAAGCCACATCTCACCAAGTGCAGCTACATTAGCGTCGTTTCCCATACACACCTTAAGATTTGTCAACTCTTCCATCTCTCTTTTGACTTCTCTATAACCCCATCCTAAGTTTGCTGTATTCTTTACAATGCCTGCTTCTGTAACAGGAGCCGGAACACCGATTCCAATTCCTTCGATTGCGTCTTTTTCAAGGCTTCTCTTCTCACACACTTCACTGATCGATTTTGCAACATCCGGAAGGATCATCTCTCCTCCATTTTCTGTGCGTGTCGGAATTTCCCATTTTTCCAAAAGAACTCCATCAGTCTGAAAAAGTCCCATCTTCACCGTCGTTCCACCAATATCTACTCCAAAACAATATTTCATTACTCTTCTTCTACCTTTCTTTTCGCCATATTCTCCTGTACACGTTTATATAATTCCTGCGCCGCATTATATCCCATACTCTTCTGTCTATGGTTAATCGCTGCAGTCTCAACGATAATGGCAAGATTTCGTCCCGGACGGATCGGAAGCTGATGACATACGACTTTATTTCCTAAAAATTCCGTATATTCTTCTTCCAGTCCAAGTCTGTCATATTTCTTATCACGATTCCAGTCTTCCAGTGTAATCACAAGATCGATCGTCTGTGTCTCTCGCACGCTCTGCACACCGAAAAGCATCTTAACATCTACAATACCGATTCCTCTCAATTCAATAAAATGTCTCGTAATATCCGGAGCCTTACCTACCAGTGTGTCATCACTTACTTTTCTAATCTCTACAACATCATCACTTACAAGACGATGTCCACGTTTAATAAGCTCCAGTGCTGCCTCGCTCTTACCGATGCCACTTTCTCCCATGATCAGCACACCGACACCATACACATCTACAAGCACTCCGTGTATAGAAATACAAGGTGCAAGTTCTACATTCAGCCACCGAATGATCTCTGCAGTAAATGTTGACGTATTCACATCAGAAGAGAATATCGGAATGCCTGCTTTTGTAGCTTTCTCAATAAGTATCAGATCTGGCTTCAACCCCCGACAGAACACGATACAAGGAATGTCATAGGCCAATAACATATCATAAATCTTCTGTCGCTCTTCTTCTGTCTTATTTGTGAGAAATGCATCTTCTACATGCCCGATGATCTGCACGCGCTCGGATGCAAAATGCTCGAAAAATCCTGTCAACTGTAATGCCGGTCGATTGACATCCGGAACGCAGATTTTAATCTTTCTGTAATCTACATCCGGAGTCATATTTTTCAGTTCAAATCGTTCTACGATCTGTTTTAATTTCACGTGATTGTCCATAGTATTCCCTCCACTTGTTGCATTTGTTAAATAAGAGACAACTCATAATATCGCATTATATCATATCAATGGAAAAATTTGTACACATCCTCTGCCGATTTTTTATTCATCGATGGAAGTTCCTGCAGCTCTTCCACTGTTGCCGCTTTTATTGCATCTACATTTTCAAAATGTCGCATCAATTCCTTTCTTCTCGCCGGACCTACTCCCGGAATGTCATCCAATATGGAATGTACCTGCCCTTTTCCGCGAAGCTGTCTGTGGAATGTAATTGCGAATCGATGTGCCTCGTCCTGAATCCTTGTGATCAAACGGAAACACTCCGAATGTGTGTCGATCGGCAGTTCTATATTTTGAAAATACAAGCCCCTCGTACGATGATGATCATCCTTCACCATTCCACAAACCGGAATATCTATGTTCAATTTCTTTAAAACCTCTTCTGCAATATTGACTTGCCCACGTCCGCCATCCATTAAAATAAGATCTGGAAATGCGGTAAAACTGCCAATTTCTTTTCCCTCTTCCAGCTCTTTCAATCCATGTGAAAATCGACGGGTCAGCACTTCTTCCATACTTGCATAGTCATCCGGTCCTTTTACATTTTTTATGCGGAACTTTCGATAATCATTTTTCTTCGGTTTTCCACGCTCATATACAACCATAGAGCCGACCGAGGCAAATCCGCTCGTATTGGAAATATCAAACGCTTCCATTCGATTTATTCCGTGCAGACCAAGAAGCGCTTCCAGTTCTTTCACTGCGCCGATCGTCCGCCCTTCTTCTCGCTTCAAACGCTCTTTATCTTTTTGAAGAACCATTTGCGCATTTTTTTCAGCCAGTTCTACAAGTTTTTCTTTCGTACCACGTTTTGGAATGAGAAGGTGTACTTTTTTCTCTCTTTTTTTACTCAACCACTCTTCCAAAAGTTCTTGCTCTTCCACTTCAAAAGGTAGCATGAGCTGAGATGGAATGTACGGAGTTCCGGCGTAAAACTGCTTGATAAAGCTTGTCAGTGTCTCTTTTTTCGTCTCTCCCGGTGCCGACTTCAAATAGAAATGGTCCCTTCCGATCAGCCTTCCACCGCGGATAAAAAATACAGCAACAACCGCATCTGCATATTCCTCCGCCATTGCGATCACGTCACGGTCGTCTCCTGCTGTATCTGTAATTTTCTGTTTCTGCGCGATTCTCTGCACGCTGAACAACAATTCTCTGTATTCCACAGCTCGTTCAAATTCTAAAGCCTCCGCCGCATCCTGCATCTGTTTCTCTAACCGTTTCAAAATAATATCATAGTCTCCATTAAGAAAATGCAACACTTCCTGCACCTGTTTTGCATAGTCCTCCTGCGTAATATAGCCCTGGCAAGGCGCATCGCATTGATGAATATGATAATTCAGACAAGGACGTTCTTTCCCTGTATCCCGTGGCAATTTGCGATTACAGCTTCGTATGTGATACAATTTGCGGATCAGTTCAATCGTATCCTTCACCGCTTTTGAGCTTGTATATGGGCCAAAATATTTTGCTTTATCTTTCACCATTTTTCTTGCCAGCATAATTCTCGGAAACGGCTCCTCTACCGTTACCTTTATAAACGGATAAGCTTTATCATCCATAAGCATTGTATTATATTTCGGATGATGCTCTTTAATAAGATTGCATTCTAAAACAAGCGCTTCCAGTTCCGAATCGGTAACAATGTACTCAAATCTTTGGATGTGTGTGACCATCTGCTCAATTTTCGCACCTTTGTTACAACTGCTCTGAAAATACTGACGTACACGATTTTTCAGATTGATCGCTTTTCCGACATATATAATCTCATCCTTCTCACCATGCATAATATAAACTCCCGGTTTGCCCGGAAGCTTTTTTAACTCTTCAGGTATATCAAACATAATTATATTCCCCTCGTTTTCTTGTAGTTTTATTTTATCCAAAGTCATTTCCATATGCAAGTTTCCGGCTGCAATAAGACAAAAAAATCGAGGCGGTTCATTTACCACCCCGATTTCGATACTATTATTCACAAGCTTCTTCTTTTTCGTCAGTCTCTTCAACTACATCTGTCTGCTCTTCAGATTCTTTTTTAATTTCTTTCATAGCGATTCGCTCTTCGGAAGAATCTTTATTTTCCTCTGGATCGATTCCTTCCACCTCATGGAAAATCTTCATAAACTCTTTACCTGTGATCGTTTCTTTCTCGATTAGGAATGCCGCAATCTTATCCAATGATTCTCTATGCGCACTGAGTAATGTCTTTGCATCATCATATGCTTTTTTGAGCATCTTCATGACTTCTTTATCAATCTCGGATTCTGTCTCTGCACCACAGTTGGAAACCGGTCTTCCATTTAAATAACGATGCTGAATAGATTCCAGTCCGATAAGACCGAATTTCTCGCTCATTCCGTACTGTGTGATCATTGCTCTTGCAATCTCTGTAGCTTTTTCAATATCATTGGAAGCACCTGTCGTTACCGTATCAAATACGATTTCTTCTGCTGCACGTCCAGCCAGCATACCGACAAGCATGGCCTCTAACTCTTTCTTTGTATTGAGGAATTTTTCTTCCTCCGGTGTGTGCATTACATAACCTAACGCTCCCATTGTACGAGGCACGATCGTGATCTTCTGTACCGGTTCAGAATCTTTCTGTAACGCACTGACAAGCGCATGACCAACCTCGTGGTAGGAAACGATTCTTCTCTCTTCCTGGCTCATGATACGGTCTTTCTTTTCTTTACCGACTAATACAACTTCTACCGCCTCGAATAAATCTGCCTGGGAAACTGCATGTCTTCCATGTTTGACTGCATTGATGGCTGCCTCGTTGATCATATTCGCAAGATCAGAACCAACTGCACCGGAAGTAGCCAGTGCGATTTCTTCCAAATCAACGGTCTCATCCATGCGAACATCTTTAGAATGTACTTTCAATACATCAATACGTCCTTTAAGATCTGGTTTTTCCACAATGATACGTCGGTCAAATCGTCCCGGTCTAAGAAGTGCCGGATCTAAGATTTCCGGACGGTTTGTTGCTGCTAAAAGCACAAGTCCCTTATTACTTTCAAATCCATCCATCTCGGCAAGCAGCTGGTTCAACGTCTGCTCTCTCTCATCATTGCTTCCCATCTGGTTGTCACGGCTCTTACCGATTGCATCAATCTCATCGATAAAAACAATACACGGAGCCATCTGCTGTGCCTGCTTGAAAAGGTCACGCACACGGGATGCTCCGACACCGACATACATCTCTACGAAAGCAGAACCACTAAGTGAGAAAAATGGTACCTTTGCTTCTCCTGCAACAGCCTTTGCAAGAAGGGTCTTACCGGTTCCCGGAGGTCCTACAAGGAGTGCTCCTTTTGGAAGCTTAGCTCCGACACTCGTATATTTTCCAGGATTGTGTAAGAAATCTACTACTTCCTGCAATGATTCCTTTGCCTCGTCCTGTCCTGCAACATCTTTAAATGTAACGCCTGTCTGTTTCTCTACATACATCTTGGCGTTACTCTTTCCAATGCCCATCATGCCTCCGCCTTTGGACATCCGTCTTGTCATCCAGATGATCAGTGCCACTCCACATGCGATTGGAAGGAATGTTCCGATCAATTGCAATGCGATGGCAGATTTCGTATCCGGAATCTGCGCATTGTATTTTACATGTGCTTTGTAAAGTCTTTCAGACAGCTGATCGTCCTTTACAATTCCCGTATAATACTTCTTCGCGATATGGCTTCCAGCTTCCTTCTTCATCGTAATGATCAGCTTGTCGCTTTCAATCTTAACGCTTTCTACCTTTCCTGCGTCCACATATCTTAAAAACTTATCGTAACTGATCTCTGTCTCCGATACCTGTCCCTGAAACTGATAAAGTGCAAGTACAAGAATGGTCGTGATCAAAGTTACTAAAATGACAAAAGAAAAACCTTGACGGTTATTCTTCTTAGGATCTTGATTTTTATTGTTCTGATTATCCATGTTCTTCCTCCTACTATATTACATAATTATACGGACAGCTATTCTAGAAATCAATAAAGATTTAATTAACTCTTAAATTTTAAGCACTATATAAGCCTTTTTTAATCTATTTTATAGATATTTTATAAGAATATACATAGCTTTTTATAGTTTCTACAAAATATTAGTATCAAAACAGTATCACCAACCTAGCACGGCTCTTTCAACCTCACTGTAGCCCGTGCGCTGGAAACTCTCCACGCCAACGTGCCGGATTGTATTAGCGCTTATGTATTGCTCGAAGTATATTCTATAGCCCTTGCTTCTTCCTGGGCGTGCAAGCACGGTTAAGGCTTGCCGTTCTAAACGATATATATACTTGTCAGAGCATCCAAGTTCGGTCGCAGCCTCTTTACCGGTGCAGCCTTCCTTATATCTCTTTTTTAATACGATCTGCTGGCGTTCCGGTAACATTGCTATAGCTCTGTCAAGATCTGCGGTCATGATTTCATGATCGCGCTTTCTTAGGGCGTCCTCTTCGAGATCCTCATCTGACGCTATTGCGTCATACAACGTTATATCTTCGCTGTCGGAAGTGACAGGTTCGCTTAGGCTTCGTATTTGCCCCTTTTCAGCGTTTTCTTTTATTGATGCTAGTTCTCCCTCGCTTACGTCTAAAAGTCCTCGCATTTCCCTATCTGTTGGCTTTCTGTTGTATGCTGTTTGATATTCTCGTTCTATCTTCTTGTATTTCATAATCTTGTTTTGCATCCAAGACGGTATCCGAACAGTCCCCGTGTTTTCTATATACCGTGTTATGTTCTGTCTTATCCATAATGCAGCATAATTAATAAAAGGCACTTTATAGCTTAAATCATAATGATCTACGGCATTACTAAGCCCTAAATACCCCTCTTGCATTAAATCATCCATTTCAGCATATCCGAAATACCTACGCGCCACCTTCGCAATAAAGCCCTTGTTTTGTTCCCACAGCATAAGCATATTACTAGATACATTTTCTCCGGCTCTGATCAGAGCGACAAGCTGTTCATTGGTTTTGTTATTTTCCATATCGTCACCCCTTTATATTATATACACACAGAACCAAGACATTTATTCAGCCTTGGCTCTGCATTTTGTAATCTATGAGGTTTTAATAAGACACTAAGCGTTCTTATTTTCGAAATAGTAGATTGCTTTCTTTTTATTGTCGAGAACGAAGGCATCATATACGATACGTCCCTCTACGAGTTCGCCAGAGATTCCCGGCGGATCCTGATGCACTCTATAATCTTCCAGTTTGGTAGGTGCTACCGTTGCGACCGGGTGGCAGATCATAAACCCGGCATTTACCGGCATACGTTTCTTAGATACCTTAATAACGTCCATACCGTCAAGCATGGCAATTACTCCGCTGAGTCTCTGCTTTTCCGTCAGATCACACTCTAAATTGATCTCTTTGCACTTCTTCATTAAGCGGTATACTTCCGGAACAACAACCAGCTTGCGCCCTGTCTGTAGAACTTCCTCATCGTCTAACAAGGCTGTGCCCTTTGTGATTTCATCGTAGATATTTGCGTCTGTAAGTGTTACACCAGTGACTTTTGTCCCGGCACCGGCTGCCATGACTCCGTATGTATATGTGTCTACTTCCGGAATAATTTTCTCTCTTTGCTGTCTTGCGAGGGCAGTAGCTCCGGAGAGAACGCCACCTGTTTCGTCTTTGTCCATCTTGTCAATTACGAAAGTAAATGAACGGTCTTTCTTAAGTGTGAACTCTTCGTGTGTATTGCCTACGCTTGCAAGCGCACCGAAACGGGAAGCCTCTGCACCTGTACCGTTTCTATCGTAGTCAGTCATATCTACTGAATTAACCTTCAGATATTTTATTCGCAGATGCGAGCGTGTAAATCTCCTTTGCTAACCTTCTCCCCTCCGGCATCTGATTAATCAAGAATTGTTTTGCCTCTTCCAGTGCCGGAGCTGTCATCGATCTACTTTTTCCTTTGAGTGTCGTGTAGTCGTCCATGCTCAAAGAATTTTCACCAAGATAAACCACTCCCCCGTTATCCGGGTCAATTTTGAAAAGAATCGTTTTTCCTCTCTTTTCAAGACTTGACTTTTCGTGTGACATGAATTTCGTTTCGTCCTCGTTCGGTACGTTTCCAAGTGCTATATAGCTTCGGCATTTTCCCATGATGTCCGTAGATCCTAAAACCCTAGTGATCGCATCACCTTTTGAGTTTTTATTAAAATGACAGATCAGAACTATTGCAACCCCGTATTTCTCTGCAAGGTCTATAATATGTCCTATTCGTTCATTGGTTTTGTTTGGAGCGTTCATATCTATGTCGCTTCCGATATATGCTTGAAATGGGTCGAATATCATAAGATCAGGCTTAGCTTGTTTGATAAAATCCTCAATCTCCGGGCTATCAAATAAGAGTTGTGTCTTGTTTTCAGTTACAATGAAAACCTTTCTCATATCTGCGCCACATTCCCGCATTCGTTTCTTGATCGTGTCGCCTATTCCATCCTCTGCCGTGAGATATATTACATTTCCTGGTTCATTTCTCCCAAAAGGAACACTATTAAAAAAATGCCTTCCAGTGGTTACACACGCAGCCATATAGCAAAGCAAATAAGTTTTACCAACCCCGGGATAAGCTGCGCATAAGGTTAGCTTTGCCCTCGGTACATAAGGACAGTACAACCATTGAACCTCCTCTTCTGTCACGTCTGAAAGCTGAATAAGAGACACCTTTTCTACCGGTTTTTTATCGTTGCCAACTGTTGAGCTAGTAACTCTCGTTTCTTCCTCAAGAGCTGCAATCTCTCTGTCGATGTCTGCAATTTCCTCTTCGACTGTTCTACTTGTTGATTCCGTGACTCTCTCACTCCCCTCTTTTTAAAATCCTGTTTCCTATACCATTCTGCTACGTTTTTTATTTCTTGCTCGTGTTTCCGTTCAAATTCCGTTACAACCGTGCAATAATATTCCCTTGCTCTACTGCATCCAAGAGCTTGCATTTTCTCTATTACATCGTCAGAGAATCCCGGCTTATCCATGTTGTACCCGTAAACCCTTAAAAAGAAATTTTTATTAAGATGCATACCGGTCTTCAAGCTGTCAAACAATTCTTTGCGACTTGTCACCCTCTGACACCTCCATAGAACCGATCATTAAAGTACGCAATTGGTACTTTCCCACGCTGTACTAGATAGCCCTTTTCTTTCAATTCCCTATTCATTTGCGCTATGATCTGATACGCCTTAGAGACGCTTACGCCGATTAGCTCCGCCACGTCTTGGGCAGAGTAAAATATTTTCGTCATGCTTTCCCTCCTTCTTTTCACTTCTCACGCCTTGCCCGTTGTGATTAGTTTTCAATGATTTCAGTTACATCAACGCCCAGAGCCTCAGCAATCTTTCCGGCTGTCTCTGGTCTGACATTCTTCCGCTCTGCTCTGTAAAGCGTATCCCGTGGAATACCAGCGGCAACAAGGTCTTTAATACTCATGCACGCATTGGCGCGAGCAAGTAAATATTTTTCCCTGTCGATTTTCATTCTGTATCACCTCTTTTCAATACGATTTTTCGTATTGGTTATTATGATATACTAATTTTCGTATTTGTCAATAATTTTTTGTGTTTTTTTCGTATTTTTGTTTGATAATGTTTTTCTTGCGTGTTAATATTATTCATACAAGGAGGTAGAAAATGGGATACATCGAAGACGAATTACGAAAATTAATAATTAAACGCTACGGCAGCCTAAAAAGTTTTTCAGATATAACCAAGATTCCTTATACTACGCTTGCTAGTATCTTTCAAAGAGGTATTTCTAATGCTAAAGTCACCAATATAACAAAAATCACCGAGGAACTTAATATAGATACAAATGAATTAGTTTCTGGAAAAATCGCTCCAGCTTATACAGCGGAGCCCCTAACTAAAGAGCAAGAAGAAATACTTGAAAAATATGGGAGTTATCCACCTTTAGGAATTCGCGCAGCGCACTTTGACGGAAACGAATATACAGACGAAGAACTTACAGAAATTAGACGTTTTGCAGAATATATAAAAAGTAAACGGAATAACCCCGATTAATCCCGGAATACAGAAAAGACAATTCCGATCAGTAGCCTTTAGTACAACATATATTCTTTTTACTTCTCACGCCTTGCCCGGTTTAGGAGAGGAAAAGAAGAAAATGCCAACTTATAAGGACACAACCAAGAACACATATTACTGCAAATTCTATTACACGGATTGGAATGGACAGAAACGTCAGAAATTAAAAAGAGGCTTTAAACTGCAAAGAGACGCTAAAGAATGGGAGCGTAATTTCTTAGAACAATACGCAACAAGCCCGGATATTACCTTTAAAGCAATGTATGAGAAATATATAAGATTTAAAGAAAACAGGGTAAGAGCTTCAACACTTGCCAGTCAGAGGAACGCTATAGAGCTGCATATACTGCCGTTCTTCTCTGATCGTATCGTGTCAGAAATCACTCCGGCAGATGTTTCGGAATGGCAGAATCAATTATTAAATAAAGGTTTCTCGGCATCGCACACGCGCCAAATATACGCTTATTTACGCATGATATTCAAATATGCTGTAGATTACCTAGGACTAAGTAAAAGCCCGGCTATAGCGCAAATATGCAAGCCTGAGCGCAAACGGGTAGACTTTTGGACACCGGAGGAATACAAAGCCTTTTCTGATCAGATCAAAGACGTTCCGGAGCTGTTCACGGCTTTCGAGATCCTGTTTTATACCGGGATGCGAAAAGGCGAACTATTAGCACTCACATTGCACGATATAGATTTTGAAGCTAAAACTATCTCTATCAATAAGACGCTTGTATATGTTGATGGAGAATATTCCATGCAGCCACCAAAGACGGAACGGAGCAAGCGCACAATTGCCGTGCCGGAGTTCCTACTGGAAGAAATTAGAGCGTATACAAAGAAGTTCTATGCTATAGATCCGGAACAACGGTTATTTCCTTATTCCCGTGTATGGCTCGGTCAAGCAATGACTAGAATATGTCAAGCGCATGACCTTAAGCCGATCAGAATACACGACCTGAGACATTCGCACGCTTCTTTGTTGATCAACCTAGGCGCGAACCCTTTAATGATTGCGGAACGCTTAGGGCATGAGAACGTGACAGAAACCATGAATACATACTCCCATCTATTCAAGTCGCACCAAAAGGAAATTATAGAAAAACTGGAAAAAATAAAATTTTAGTATCAAACAAGTATCATAAAAAAAAGCGTTTCCCATAATTACATGGGTTGCGCTCTTTTTCTTTCAATAAAGATTTTATGAAAAGATTGTAAACTTACCATATCCTGTAGTATACTTGGATAGATAATACTTTAATGTGGATAGTTCTGTTTTAAATGAACTATTTTAAAATAATACTATTAAAAGAGGTTGAAATATGAACGTAGGATTTGACAACGAAAAATACTTGCAGATGCAGTCTGCACACATTCGAGAACGTATTGCACAGTTTGACAACAAACTCTACCTGGAGTTTGGCGGAAAATTATTTGATGATTTTCATGCGTCTCGTGTACTGCCGGGATTCCAGCCGGATTCTAAAATGCGCATGTTAATGCAGCTCAGCGACCAGGCTGAGATTGTAATCGTAATCAGCGCAGAGGATATTGAGAAAAACAAAGTCCGTGGAGACCTTGGTATCACTTACGATGTTGATGTGATGCGACTGATGTCTATTTTCAAAGAGCATGGACTCTTTGTCGGAAGTGTTGTAATTACAAAATACAGTGGACAGCAGAGCGCTTCCTTGTTTAAAAACAAATTGGAAAAGCTTGGCATTAAAGTTTACCGCCACTATCCGATTGAAGGTTATCCTTCGAATATCCCGCACATTGTTAGCGATGAAGGTTATGGAAAAAATGATTTTATCGAGACATCCCGTCCACTCATCGTTGTTACAGCTCCGGGACCTGGAAGCGGAAAGATGGCTGTCTGCCTGTCACAGCTCTATCATGAGCACAAAAGAGGTATCTGCGCCGGTTATGCCAAATTCGAGACATTTCCAATCTGGAATATCCCGTTGAAGCACCCGGTCAACCTTGCTTATGAAGCTGCTACTGCAGACCTTAACGATGTAAATATGATCGATCCTTTCCATCTGGAAGCTTATGGGAAAACAACCGTTAACTATAACCGTGACGTAGAGATTTTCCCGGTTCTCAATGCAATGTTCCAGCGCATTTATGGACAGAGCCCATACAACTCTCCGACAGACATGGGTGTGAATATGGCCGGAAACTGTATCTGTGACGATGCTACATGCAAGGAAGCTTCCTGCCAGGAGATCATTCGTCGCTATTATGATGCAAGAAGACGCGCACTCGCTGGTGCATGCTCTGACGAGGAAGTATACAAAATTGAGATGCTTATGAATCAGGCAGGTATTACGGTTCATGATCGCCCGGTTGTCGACGCTGCCCTTGCCCGTGCAGAAGAGACCGACGCTCCTGCAGCTGCATTAGAGCTTGCCGATGGTCGTATGATCACAGGTAAGACAACCGACTTACTGGGGCCTTGCGCTGCACTTCTTTTAAATGCACTGAAGGTGCTTGCAGGTATTCCTCACAGTCAGCCAGTCATCTCACCTGCAGCGATCGAACCGATCCAGACTTTGAAGACACAGTACCTTGGAAGCAAGAATCCTCGCCTTCACATCGATGAAGTACTGATTGCACTTTCTGTCAGCGCAGCTTCTGATCCGAATGCACAGAGAGCGTTGGAACAGCTTCCTAGTCTGAAAGGATGCCAGGCTCATTCATCGGTTATGGTCAGCGACGTAGACCGCAAACAGCTTATGAAGCTTTCCATCCAGGCAACTTTTGAAGCAAAATATGAAAATAATTCTGTATTTTTTCATAAAAAAGGTATATAATCTTTAAGTGATTTTTTGGAACATACTTATTGATTCAGTCTTGGAGGAGGAAATTATGGCAGTTAAATATGTATTTGTAACAGGTGGAGTAGTATCCGGACTTGGCAAAGGAATTACAGCCGCGTCCCTTGGACGACTTCTGAAAGCACGTGGTTACACCGTAACCATGCAGAAGTTTGACCCTTATATCAACATTGATCCCGGTACTATGAACCCGGTACAGCACGGTGAAGTTTTTGTAACAGATGACGGTGCAGAGACAGATCTTGATCTTGGTCACTACGAACGTTTTATCGACGAGAGTCTGACGAAGAATTCTAATGTCACAACCGGTAAGATCTACTGGTCTGTACTGCAGAAAGAACGACGTGGAGATTTCGGTGGCGGAACCGTACAGGTGATCCCACACATTACAAACGAGATCAAATCCCGCTTCTATCGCAATCCGGCTGCAACAGATACAGAAATTGCTATCATAGAAGTGGGTGGAACGGTTGGAGATATTGAAAGTCAGCCTTTCCTTGAGTCTATCCGCCAGTTCCAGCATGAAATGGGACGTGAGAATGTTATCCTGATCCACGTAACTTTGATTCCTTATCTTCGTGCCTCACAGGAAATGAAAACAAAACCTACACAGGCAAGTGTAAAAGACCTGCAGGGAATGGGAATCCAGCCGGATGTTCTTGTATGCCGTTCGGAATATCCTCTGGATGATGGTATCAAAGATAAGATTGCTCTTTTCTGCAATGTCCCATCGGATCATGTATTGCAAAATCTTGACGTGGAATATCTTTATGAAGCACCACTTGCGATGGAGAAAGAACATCTTGCAGAAGTTGTATGCGAATCACTCCATTTAGACTGCCCTGCTCCTGATTTAAAAGACTGGACAGAAATGGTTGATTTTCTCAAATCGCCAAACACAGACGTGACAATTGCACTTGTCGGCAAATATACACAGTTACATGACGCTTACATCAGCGTTGTGGAAGCACTCAAACACGGGGGTATTTTTAGCCGCGCAACGGTACATATCAAATGGATCGACTCTGAAACCGTGACTGAAGAGAATGTTGACACGCTCCTTGGAGATGTCAGTGGCGTCTTAATTCCAGGTGGATTTGGACATCGTGGCATTGACGGAATGCTTCAGGCAATCAAATATGCCCGCACACACAATGTGCCATTCCTTGGTCTCTGCCTTGGTATGCAGTTGTCAATCGTTGAATTTGCAAGGAATGTGATCGGTTACCGCGACGCACACAGTGCAGAGCTTAACCCGGACACTACACATCCGATCATCCACATCATGCCGGAACAGGAAGGCATTGAAGATATCGGAGGTACATTAAGACTTGGTTCTTATCCTTGTGTCCTTGATAAGACCTCGACTGCTTATAGCTTATATGGCAGCGAAGAGATCCATGAGCGTCACCGTCATCGTTATGAAGTCAACAACGATTACCGCGATGTTTTAACTGCCAACGGCATGAAATTATCCGGTCTTTCTCCTGACGGACGTATTGTCGAGATGATCGAGATTCCGGAACATCCTTGGTTTGTCGCAACACAGGCGCATCCGGAATTAAAGTCCAGACCGAACAGACCGCATCCGTTATTCCGTGGATTTGTAGAGGCCGCTTTAAAATATCAGGATGATAAAGCTACAAAATAATCCTGTTTCTTCAAGCGTTTCATAAATAAGTGAATATATAAAGAATATAATTTTATATTCTGATATAGTAAAAATGTGTAAGTTTCTATGCTCAGAAACTTACACATTTTTTATTTACTCATTTCTTAATTATCTCTTTTCTATTATCTTATCTCTATGCCCAGTCGATCCTGCTTCCTTTCGCCGTTTTCTCTACGACAAGCTTCGTATCAATCTGTTCTTTTAATTCATTGACATGAGAGATAATTCCCACAAGCCGGTTTTCCCCAGCCAGTTCTACCAACACACGAACCGCCTGCTCTCTTGTACTGTCATCGAGAGAGCCAAATCCCTCATCAATAAACATTGTATCCAGGCGAATTCCTCCGACACTACTTTGTATTGTATCTGCAAGCCCCAACGCCATTGATAACGCTGCCATAAAGGATTCTCCACCAGATAGCGTACGCACATCCCTCACTGCGTCATTTACCATGCTGTACACGTCCAGATCCAATCCTGACTGTCCCTGGCTTCCCATATGCGCCAAATCTTTGCACTGCAGGATAAAAGAGCCATCCGTCATCTTAATCAAACGTCGATTCGCCGCCTGAATAATCTGTTTAAAATACTGCCGCTGTACATATGTTTCAAAATCCATCTTCACATTGCCGGTCAATGTACCATTCGCAGTCTTGCTCAGATTTGAAATCCACTCGTATTTCTTCTGCTGCTCACCGATTTTTTCAAAAAAATGTTCCAGACGCTTTTCCGTTTCCTCGTGACTCTGCACAAAATTCGTTATCAATATCTGTTCTTTTGTAAGCTTTTCTTCTTCACTGCGTCTGCTTTCCAGTTTTTTCAAAAGTTCAGAAATATCCGGGCGTTTTTCCCCCTCCAGACGTTCCCGCAGACTCTTTAATACTCCTGTATTCTCACTGACTTGTTTTTCATATTCCCGCAGCTTGTTCTCCAAGCCCGGAAGCCTTTCTATTTGCGTACAGAACTCTGAAAACTGCTCTTCTGTCAAACTGTATTTTTCCAATGTCTCTCTATATGATTTTTCATTTTCCAGACATTGCACTTCCTGCTCTTTCTCATTTTGAAGTTCGCTTTCCAGCTTTCCTTCCCGCTGTTTCTGGTTCGCGATCTCTTCCAGAAGCATTTTCTCTGTTCTGTCGGCTTCTTCCTGCAATCTGTTTTTCCGGTCTGTCTTTTTCTTAAGTTCCTCTTTTGCAGTTTCTCCAGACTCCCACGGCAAAACATCTTTTCTCGTCTCATACTCCGCTTTCAAGCTTTGTCTCTCAAGCTCCAGTGCTGCTTTTTCCTTCTCTGTTTCTTCCAGTTCCCTGCTTTTTTTTCTCAGCTGCTCCTGCTTTGCCGGGAGCCTTTCCACCAGTGCTTTTGCATGTGTAAGCTGTTCTTTATTCTGCTCTGCATTCTGTTCCAGTTTCTTTCGTTCTTCCCGGACTCCGGCCAGTTTCTCTTTTAACATTTTTTCCATTTCCACCAGATCAACTACATTGGTTTCCGGGAAATCATCTTCTCCAAGAAGTTTTCTGCAGTTATCCCAGAATACCGACCAGCTGTTTTCAAATGCATTCCATTTCTCCTGATACAGATCTGCCGCCTGATCTCTGGCTTTTTCTGCTTTGTCACGCATCTTCTTTGCACTCTCAACTTCCTGTTCCGAAACTGCATGCAGTGATAGCTGCTTTGGATGCGGATGTTCTGTGGAGCCGCAGACCGGACATGGTCTTCCCACTTCTAGTCCTGCAGCCAGGATTCCTGCTTGCTCTTCAAAAAACAGGCTGTATTTCTGTTCATAATCCTCAAAAGTTGATCGGTAATTTTTCACTGCACATTCCATTTCCTTCTGCAGTTTTTCACAGATTTTCTTCTGCGTATCCAGCTTTGGAATCTGTTCCCTAAGGTTCATCACCCAGGTTTCTTCTTCCTCTTTCTGCTCTTTTAACTGTCTGATGAGCTTTCCATTTTCTTCCCATCCTGCAATGGATTTTTCTGCTTTTTCCGTATTCTCTATCCATTTTTTTAATTCTGTATGGGCAGCTTCTGCCTTTTCTTTCCTCTCTTCGCTCTTATGGATTCCAGTTTCTGTTTCTTCCAGCTTCTGTCGCAGGATATCCAATCGTTCATACTGGCTTAGCGCATCTGCAAGCTTTGCAATCTCCCCTGATAATACAGGTTCTTCTTTCTTCTGACATTCCATAGCAGATCTGGCAGCCTCTGTCTTCTCCGATATGCTCTCTGTGCCGGTTTCAAGCTCATTTTTCAGTACTTCTATCGTCTGTCTGATCTTTAAAAGTCTCTTTTCTCCATTTTCCACATTTTCAAAAAACGGGCTGACATTGATTGCCGCACGAATGTATTTCACATGTTCTTTTTCACAATCATACAATATTTTTTCGGTTTTCAATTTTTCCGACATCTTTTCCGCATTCTCGCAGTCGTCAAAAAGAGTACGCAGAAATTTAGCATTCTTTACTTCACTGTTCAGTCTCTCTACTTCTTTTCTTTTCTCAGATGTCAGTTTTGTATAGTTTTGTTCCTTTTTCTGCTCTGCGGAAATAATCTCTTTTAACACCTGTAACGTCTCATCCTGCGCCGGGAACTCCTGTCCTTTTAACAATTTCCAGTGACTGAAAAGTTCTTTCCCTGCCAGATCTGCAAGAGACTCTTCTTTCACACGTTCCATTTCCATTTGCAGATTTCTCCGGCTCTCCTGCATATCCTGCTGCATTTTCAACGCTCTCTGTCTTAAAATTTCCTGTACCTGTGCATATATTTTCGTATGGAAAATACGGGAAAAGATTTTCTTACGGTCTTTGGAATCGGCAAGCAGTAACTTCAGGAAATCGCCCTGCGCGATCATCGCCATCTGCGTAAACTGTCCGGCATCCATCCCCATAATCTCTGTGATCTTCTGCTCTGTCTCACACTTTCTTCCCGGGAATACACTGCCATCCGGCATTGTAAGTTCTACTTTTGCGCTCTCTTTTACAAGACGTACAGAACCGTCCGACGCCTTTCTCTTTCCTGCACGCATATACTCCGGATTCCGGCGCACTTCATACCTCTCTCCATGATAATCAAACACCAGTCTGACATAAGTTTCCACGTCTTCGGATGCATACTGGCTGCGCATCATATTTCCCTCTCTGTTGCCACCGCTGGTCTGGCCGTAAAGTGCATACACAATAGCATCAAACACCGTCGTCTTTCCTGCTCCTGTATCTCCTGTGATCAAAAATAAACCTTGTCTTACTCCTGTAAAATCAACCACTGTCTTCCCTGCATAGGAGCCAAACGCTGACATTTCTATTGTAATCGGACGCATCTTACTCATCCTCCTTTGCCTCTTCTAATATCTGCAGGATCAGTGTTTCCTCTTCCGGATCCATCGTTCTTCCCTGCATTTTTTCAAAGAAATCTGCAAAATTTTCTTCCGGTGTTTTCAGGACCAGCTCTTCAGCTTCCATCCATTTCGTTCGGGTTCTTGTATTATCAATCCTCACTTCCAGTATTTTGGAAAATATGGTTTCTAACTGTTCTTTTGGATGATAGGGATCTGTCTCATCAGTCAATGTAATACTGACATAATCTTTCGAGCTGCGTTCTTCTTTTAAAATCTCCTTAAGTTTCCCTGTGATCTTACGAACATCCCTGAGAGGATGCAGCGGATACTCTTCTATTTTCACAGATTTCCCTTTTTCTCCGAGCGTTACAACTGTCAAAGCTTTCGTATGAGCGGCTTCACTGACCGAATATTTTAAAGGTGTTCCACAATAACGGATATGCTCATCTTTTACTTTTTGCTTTCCATGCAAATGTCCCAGTGCAACATAATCAAACAGCTCCACGCCTGTTATGTCTATCTGATCAAGCCCGCCAATTGAAATCGTTTCCGAATCACAGGTTTCTGGCAGGTAGCTTCCCATATAAAACTGGTGGGATACCAACACATTTCTCTCATCCTTAAAATTAATATTATCCCTCTTGATCAGACGGTTCACCGCATCACTGTATGTCTCCGGTGGATTCTCTTCAAATAATCTGCGCACATATGCCGGTTTTAAAAAAGGGAGCAGGAAGAAGTTCACTTCTCCCCACTCATCCTTCAATGTAACCTTTTCTATATGCTCTTCTTCCTTCTGCGGCACACTGCCAGCCAGGTAAATCTTCTCTTCTTTCAAAATACCTGCTGCATACCTCAGACGATCCGCAGAATCATGATTTCCACTGATGATCATAACCGGAATCTGCGGACGTATCCTTGCTAATCTTGTAAGAAAATCATCAAATAATGTTACTGCCTCTGCAGACGGCACTGGATTATCGTAGATATCTCCAGCGATCACAACCGCATCCGGATGTAATTTCCCGGCATATTCAATAATCTCTCCAAGAATGTGTTCCTGATCTTCCTTTAGGCTGTAATGATGTAACTGTTTGCCGATATGGAGATCGGACAAATGAAAAAATCGCATATCGTCTTACACTCCTTTACATGGAAATCCATCCTAATGCATTTGCAACCGAACTTGCCAGAATGATCATAGTGAAAATCGGGCATAAGTATTTGATCATCACAACAAAAATCTTCTTCCTGCGGAAACTGTTTTCCCCATGTCTGATCTCTTCCTCAATCCGGTCAATTCCAACAACTCTTGAAACTAATAAACTTGTCATCAGCGCTGCAATCGGCATCATGACTGAATTTGTCAGGAAATCAAAGAAATCCAGGAACTGCATACCGATGATCTTTACGAACGCAAGCGGTCCATATCCCAGACAGGATAAAGTACCCAGTAAAAGCATAATTACACCTGCAACCACTGTTGCTTTCTGTCTGCTCCATCCAATCTCATCCTCGAATGTCGACACCGCACTTTCCGTCAGCGCAATCGAACTTGTAACAGCAGCAAAAAGCACCAGTAAAAAGAACAGGATACCGATAGCTGTTCCAAATCTCATATTCTGGAAAACCTTTGGAATGGTAATAAACATCAGCGACGGTCCTGCCTGAAGCGTATCCGGATCCCCGCCGGAAAATGCAAAGACTGCCGGAATGATCATAAGTCCCGCCATCATTGCGATTGCTGTATCAAAAATCTCAACATTTCTTGTAGAGTCTTCGATTGATGTTTCTTTCTTCATATAAGAACCAAATGTAACCAAAATACCCATCGCAATAGACAGGGAATAGAACATCTGTCCCATAGCTGCAACAACTGACATCCATGAGAAATTCTTAAAATTCGGTATCAGGAAATACTTCACTCCTGTCATTGCTCCCGGTCTTGTCACAGAATAAATGGCGATAATTACCGATAATACAATCAGTACCGGCATCATCAACTTGGATACACGTTCAATTCCGTTCCTCACTCCTGCATAAATAATCACCAGCGTAAACATACAGAAAACTACAAAACAAATCTCTGTAGATACTCCATTTGAAATAAAGCCGGAAAAATACCCATCGGCTGCCAAATCTTTTCCATTTCCCATAATATATTCTTTCAGATACTTGAGTACCCATCCACCAATTACAGAATAATATGGCACGATCAGTATCGGAATGATCGCATTAATCCAGCCACCAAAAGACAGCCAACCTGCTTTTTCAAATGACTTGAATGCCCCAACCGGACTTTTTCTTGTCATGCGTCCAAGTGCCGATTCTGCAACGATCATCGTATACCCGAATGTTAACGCAAGTATAATATAAATGAGAAGGAACATTCCTCCTCCGTACTTTGCTGCCAGATATGGAAATCTCCATATATTTCCCAGACCGACAGAGGCACCCGCCGCTGCCAGTACATACCCCAGTTTCCCTGAAAATGAACTTCTGTAATTCTTCATGACTTTTCCTCTCTTTTTCATTCGTTTTGCACATCGTAACATTTATTCTATCATTTTTCTCATCAAAAGTCACTACAGAGTTCCAAATATGAAGGAATCACAAATCAAAATTTCATCTTTTCATTTTACCGGTCAATCCCGGATTAGATTGCCAGCAGATTTTTCATAGCCTCTATATACATAAGTACCGCCTCTTCCATATCAGAAATACGAAGAAATTCATCCGCGCCGTGAATGTGATAATCCATATCTGTCTTTTCCGGTCCAAATGCA
Organism: Lachnospiraceae bacterium; assembly: GCA_030538915.1. GTDB lineage: Bacteria > Bacillota > Clostridia > Lachnospirales > Lachnospiraceae > Dorea_D. The sequence goes on from JAUNTC010000022.1 coordinate 20,772, forward strand.
ATCACATTTTTCAGATATTTTGCATAAGTTCCGCCTCCGATCACCATCGGCTGATTCTTCGTATCACCTGTCACATCTACATACGATCTATAGATTGCCTCTACAAGCGGAGACTCTCTTGGATAAAACAACGGCTCACCGAGCTTCTCAATCTCCATCCTGCCGTTTTCATCTTCTAATTTACCTTCACACATTTTGCGAACATCCTCCGGATGTAACGTCACAGGCACACGCACATCAATAGTACAAATAATTGTGCCATTTTCTGTCCGGACGGTTCCGTTACACAAAGTCAGCACTCCGAATTCATCTTCAAATTTCAGACCAATCCCGAAGCCATCGCATGCTGTACCGATATGGGAATTATAATATGTAACAAAATCATCTTCGAATCCCGCTTCTGCAAGGCACGCACATGTAACACCTGCCGCATTTACTCCTAATGTTGGCATGCTTGCATGTGCCGGTACTCCTTTCGCGTAAATATGAAGTTCTCCATTTTCTTCCGTTACTTTATACTTCTGGAGTTTAGATTTAGAAAATGCATTTTCCAGACGCTCTTTTAATCCTTCCTCTGCCGGAACTACCGTTGTACAAGTGTCACATACTGCATTGGATACAAATCCACCATTCATGGAAATGATCTTTGTATGTTTGGAGTAGGCATTTAACGCCATCTGTCCCATCTCTCCATGAATACACGGATAATCTGCATCTGGTGTAAAACCATAAGACAGCTCTTCTGCAACTTTGTTGTAATGCTTCATACATGCAGAACCATTTTCTTCATTGCATCCCATAATCAGGCGGACTCTTTTGTTCAATTTTACGCCAGAATCGCGAAGCAGCTTCATCGCATACAATCCTTCTACAACCGGTCCTTTATCATCTGTTGTTCCACGCCCGTATACATAATCGCCATCCCTTGTAAGCGCAAACGGCTCATATGTCCATCCGTCTCCTTCCGGTACAACATCCAGGTGTGCCGCAATACCTATGATTTCTTCGCCTTCACCCATCTCGGCATAACCGCAATAATTATCCAGATTCACGGTTTTAAAGCCAAGCTCGTCTGCGATCCGAAGTCCCTCTTCCAATGCTTTCGCCGGTGCTTCACCAAACGGTTTCCCTTCTATTGGTTCGCCTTCTATGGACGGAATAACTACCAGTCTTTCTAATTTTTCCAGCATTTCATCTGATAATGCGTGAATTTCTTCTTTTATATTCATTTTTCTGCCCCCTTTTCTTACCTGGTTTCTATTATACTGCAACTCATTTTCCTAATCAATGCGCAGAATATCTTCTATCATATTCATCTTATTTTTTTCAGACACATATTCACATAATTATAAAACAGAATCAACAAAATTACAAATCCCAGATATCCGATGACTGGATACAACACACTGACAATTACAGGAAAGCCAAAGTGGCTTCCGGCAAGCCCGACAAGCGACATCACCAGTACCCGGAACCAGTTGGTATTCAGAATCGATGTTTTCTGCACTTTCCACTCTTCTGCTCTGGAAAGAACCGCATACATACAACCACATGCCGCTGCCCAGATGCAGATTACCATCATAATTGCATAAACCGTACCGGCAGCCGGATGCAGCTTACACGCCATCACAAGCGTCGGAAGTTCAGCCTGATAAACATTTCCATAATTACGGATAATCGCGATCACACAGACACATATCATTGCCGCAAGTGCTCCCGCACCGAGGATTCCTCCTCGGATAATCTTCCGATTGTCTTTCACTTTCTGTCCTAACGGAACTACAACTGCAATTCCCACCGTTGTATTATAAGAGAAATATAAAAGTGCCGCCAGAAACCAGTTTTTCATCAATCCGTTTGTCACCTGCAGACTCTGGAAATCAATTGCTTTTGCCTGCGGCTGCATACATACGCAGAGGCAGATCACAACTCCTGCAATTACAACAAATGGGATAAAAGCTGACATGGATTTTGTAAATCCTTCGGTTCCAAATAATACCGGAACTGCCACAAAACAGGTATAAACAATCGCTGCAACCTGAAAATTCATTCCGAACTGCTGTTCCAGAACCGTTGCTCCGACTGCTGTCATTGCCGGTATACATGCAATCATAAATCCAAGTGTGACAACCATGGAGAAAAGCCGGAGAAGTTTACTAAAGAAACCATCTCCCATTGGAGAAACTACTTTATCAAAATAAGGTGTATCCATTTTCTGCGCCAAACGCATCGCCATAATCACTGTAACCGCAACCAGTGTTTCACAGACAAGAACGCCTGCAACTCCAATATATCCGAAATTTCCAAAAAACTGCATTAATTCATTGCCGGATGAAAATCCCGGTCCAACCATACTCCCGATTAAAGCTGTCGCAATTCCGAGAGTTGTAATCCTGACAAATTCATTTTTTCTTTTGTTTTCATGTTATTCTCCTAAAATTGCTTTAATATCCGCAAGATTTTCCGCGAAATAAATCTGTTTCTGCCGTTCTTCTGTCGATAATCCCATCTCAATCATATGGAAAAGCAATGCTTTCAATCCATCATAATAACCGTTCAGATTGTATAAAATACATGGTGCATCCAATTGCTGCAGAGCTATCTGCGACATCACTTCCGCAATTTCTTCCAATGTGCCGGTCCCACCCGGAAATGCAATAAATGCATTGCCAAGCTCGATCATCTTACGCTTCCGCTCCGGAAAATCTTTTGTAACGATCAGCTCGGTCACGCCATCATACTGTACTTCACTTTGTATGAACATCTCCGGCTCTACACCGGTCACTTTTCCACCGGATTCCACTGCGCCTTCCGCCAGAATCCCCATAAGTCCGGTTTTTGATCCTCCATAGACGAGTGCATGTCCACTGTCGCCAATCCACTGCCCCAGTTCTTTTGCGGCTCTCTCCAAAGAATCGTCATTTCCTTTGTTCGCTCCTAAGTATACTGTAATATTCATCTCTTATGTTCCTGCCTTTTTCATTTATCTGCTATTTTTACACACATTCACCTACTACTATCTCTCGACACTCACTTATCAGTCAAACATTGTCTGCCAGTTCTCATTCTCATTTGCTTCAAAACACATCAGAATCTGTCCATTTACTCATGATTTTTTCTCCTATTGTCTTTGTCATTTTTTTGTTAGAGCCAATAGATACTATTTTATTATATAACAAACAGCCGGCACATGAACAGCTTTTATAGCAATAAAATATGCAGATAGCCTGTTTCCAGACTGTCTGCATGTGTCATATCAGAATTTCTTCTGTTCTTATTTTGTTTTAACAGACTTCTTTGCTGACCAGGAAGAATATACTTTATGATCTAAATAGTTATTGTATGCACGAACTCTTACATAGTATCTCTTCTTTGCTTTTAATCCTTTGACTGTATAAGAAGTTGAACCAAATGTCTTTGTCTTGCTTCCTTTGAAGTTGCTCTTCTTTGAATACTGTACCTGATAACCTTTTGCGGTTACTTTCTTTGCAGTTACTTTAAAGCTCTTTTTGCCACTACTCAGTTTTGTAACAGAAGTAGCTTTCGGTCTTGCAGCTTTTTCATAATTAATACGGAAATTGTATCCGCCATCTCCGTTTCCGGAGATTTTTATGTAGTAAGTACCTTTCCCAAGGAAATCCAGCCGCCAATTATCGATACGGTCTCCATTGCTGTTATAAACATCCTTATCCGCTTCTCCTGAATATACCAGTGCTCCTTTGGATACTACCGTGAATTTAAACCAGTCTACATCGGATCCGGCTCCATTAAATCCATAATATGTCTTATTCAGACCAACTGTTCTGGCATCATATTTTTCCTCTACCTGATTTACGAAGTTTTCCGGAAAAGTCTCTTTATATCCTTTAAACTGGAAAGTAATGTTATACGGATTACTGCTTGTATCTGAGTCGCTGTTCTTTACCTCGATCAGATAGGTTGCTCCTTTACTCAGAGAATAGGTTCGCGTGTATTCCTGGCTTGTACTCCACCGGCCTGCCCAATCACTCAGTACATCAGCAGAGAACTCTTCTACCAGACGTATATTTACATCTGCTTTCCCCGCTTTTACAATTGTTTTTAAGTCGCCTGCTGTTTTCGGTGTGAAACGATAACAATGTACTGCATCCTTACTGAGATTTTTATTTGAATATTTTGCTCTTCCATTCGAATCCAGTGTGATGGTTCCCTGTGTACTTTCTGTTGCATAGGTTGCGATAGAATTATCTGCCGCCTGTACGGTTGCCGGTGACAAAGCAGCAAATCCCATTGCCGCTGTTAATAAGAATGTGATCATTTTCTTTTTCATAGTATGTCTCCTCCTAATATATAAGTTGTAGGGAATACACCACCTAACAGCCAGTTAGGAT
>JAUNTC010000106.1 GCA_030538915.1 Lachnospiraceae bacterium
CTGACATATTCCTATCAGAATCACTGCGCATCCTCGCGGAGCGTTTATCTCAGTCTTCTCGACTGAGATAAAATGCTCGCCAAAATATATATCACTACGAGTGCAAGATATATTTTCAAGCCAAACAATAAGTCTGCCTGTACCACCGGATATTTTCCGCCAAGCCATGGGAATAAAATCAACAGAAGTATTCCCCAGGAAATCAAAACTGTTCTTAGTGTTTTACATAGCTGTTTCTTCATTGTGTTCCTCCTTGTCAAGCCACTATAATATTAACCAATTAATATGTTATCATTAATGACAAGTTTTTTCAAATACAAATACGAGGTTATCTTCCTCAACAATTTTTTATATCTCCGTATATTTCCCGTACTGTTCCAAATATTTTGACACAGATCTACTCATTTCTTTCGCAAAATCCGAATTATACTTCCTATTATAAAATGCACTGCACCACTCATCATATGTGCTGTTATTACATTTGTATGCAAACATTTCCCGCAGTTCTTCTCCATCCATACTGCGATATGTATTCTCGTGAACTATATGTTTTCGATCGCATCTTTTCGGTTTCTGTCGTTCTATCTGTTGCTTTGTCGGCCATCCAAACACAAGCATTGCTGCAGGAAATACATAATCCGGAAGGTTCAAAAGCTTTCTGTTTTCTTCACATTTTTCCATAATATCTCCAATATAACAAGAACCAATTCCAAAACTTTCCGCAGCTACTACTGCATTCTGCGCTGCGATTGCTGTATCTGTTATCGCAAGCATCAGATCCCCTGTACCCGGGATTCTTGCATCGCATCCTGCCTCCTTATATGCGTCATACCATTTTTTACAATCCGCACAAAATACTAAAACGAGTGGTGCCTTTGCAATAAACGGCTGATGATCACAACTTTCCGCAAGTGCCTCTTTTAACTCCTGATCTGTAATATCCAGAATCGTGTATAACTGTTGGCAACCGGCGGTCGGCGCCTGGACAGCAGATTCCAGAATCATATCTTTCATTTCCTCTGGAATTTCTCGCTCCTCATACACTCTCACAGATTTTCTTTTGTACAAACTCTCAACAACCTCATTCATTTTTACATCCATCCTTTCTCGCTTCCCCTGCGTCAAATTTCCCTATTTTGACTTCTTTAAGGAATGCTTCTTCTACCAATCAGTTTAACAAATGAGTGGGGAAAATTCCAGCTGTCTCTATTGCAAAAAAGTGGAGTCCTTGCTCCGATAGATTGATCTGCCGAAACAAGGGCTCCTACATACCCCAGCTGCAAGACTGCAACTAAACTGATTATGCGATTTCTTATTATTCGCCTTCTACCAGGCTGTTGAGCTTCTGGTTTGTTGCAAATAAAAGTACTGTAAACACAAGCATGATTGCACAGATTCCAATGAATACTGGGAATACATCAAATTTCTCGATGAATGCCTGTACGAATGGGCTGAGTTTATTTGCTCCAAATGTAGAGATTGCGATAACTCCCATAAGGAGTGATAAGTATTTCTTCGGTGCATACTTACTTACAAATGCATTACGAAGTGGTGAGAAGCACATCTCTCCGATTGTAATAACAGATGCAAATAATACCGGCCAGAGCACGCTTGCTTTTACAGAAGGATCTGCTCCAACTCCACGTGTTACTTCACATAATGCCATAACACCAAATGCAAGTCCTACAAACAGGAATCCAAGTCCAACTTTCTTGAACATGTTCATATCTCCCTGTGGACGTGCTGCCAGCTTCTTCCAGATTGCTGCCATTACTCCTCCGAGTGCTACACAGAGAAGTCCGTTCCATGTTGTTGTGATCCATGAAGGTGCAATTTCAAATGAACCAACATGCATGTCGATATAATCTGTCATGTAGATCACAAGTGCCAAATCCTGCTGATAGTAGAACAGCCAGAAAATTACGGATAACAGTGATACAAGAATGATTGCAAGTACACGGTTTCTCTCAAGTTTTGTAAGTGGCTCTTTCTTTCCGCCTTCATCATCGCTCTTGTGTGTCTCTCCGATGATGTTACCATTTTCATCTGTAAGATATTTGAATGGTTTGATACCCTGTCCCTGAAGATTCTTCCAGTTCAGCACGAACCATACCATACCAACGATACACCAGATTGCTGCTGCGAAGAAGCACTGTCTGAATCCTAACACTTCGCCTCTCTTGAATGCATGCAGGTAAAGATAACCTGTCAGAAGTGATCCAACGAATGCTCCGATATTTACATAAGAATACTGGATAGAGAATGCCGCATCCAGAAGTTCTTTATTCTTATACTGACGTCCGATCAAAGCATTTAAGTTACCTTTGAAAAGACCTGTTCCGATTGATACTAAAATGATCATCGCATTGATCATTCCCGGATTTGTTGCTTTCCATCCAACAAGATATCCAACTGCCATAATGATATAACCTAATGCTACGGCATATCTTGCTCCAAGCCATCTATCAGAAATATATCCTCCGATCAGCGGTGCCATATAAGTATAAGCAGTCAGGTTTGCTGCCATAACAGCTGCATCTGTTCTCTCTACTCCAAGTCCTCCCTGTGCTACTGCCGTAATTAAGAACAATAACAGCAGAGGCTTCGCTCCATAAAAGGCAAGACGCTCAAATGTAAATGTGATACAGCAGGCGTAAAAACCTTTTGGGTGTTTGTCTTTTGTTGCTTCTTTTCCCATTTCCTCGTTCCTCTCTTTTTCGTTTATTTTGTCGACAATCGTCAATACATGGGTGTAATATACCATGTTTTTGTATGTTTTGCAATGTTTTTTTGTTGTATTTTCAGTGCATCTTGTATTTTTTGCACAATACATGCATATGTTTCTTACGGGAACATGAAATCCAGAGAATATTTCCGCTCTTCTTCTGTAATTCCCTGCTCTCTTAAAAGTCGACGTATCGTGCGCATGTAATGTTCTGACAGTTTTCTGCAAATTTCTTCCTTCTTACAGTTCTTACATACTTCCAATATTTCCTTGTGGATCGGATACTGTCTTGCAATTACCGCTTCCTTATCTGAAACCAGGTTATGACTGGTGACGATATTACCATAATTCAGGCTTTTCCATACCTTGTATAGACTCTGCATTTTCGTCATTTTAACAAGGTAGCTATGGAACTGATTGTCATATGTGAACAACTGATCGTATTTGTCTACCGTCAAGTTCTTCATCTGTTCTAGAACTTTTTCCATCTCATCTATCGTCTCTTTTGGGATTTCTCCGTTCATAAGACGAACTGCCATAATCTCATAATCTACACGCAGCAGATAGATTTCAAAAGATTCCTCAACTGTAATCTCTTTTACGGAACAGCCTACATTTCTGACATATTCTATCAGCCCTTCATTTTCCAGTTCGCGCAGTGCCTCTCGAACTGGCGCACGACTCGTCTGAAACTCTTTTGCAAGCTCCTGTTCTACAATCTTCTGTCCCGGTTGCAATTCCCGGTTAACGACCCTTCTTCGTATAACGTCTACAATCTTTTCTCTTAATGTCCTATATCCTAATTCCGTCATGATTTTTACGTCCCATCTTATTTTCTTACAACTTTGAAAACATTCCTACGATGTCTTTTGTCATCTCGACAACCTTATCCATTCCTTCTACTGTAATATGTTCATACACTCCGTGGAATGCATATCCACCGGTTCCAAGATTTGGACATGGAAGTCCTTTGAAGCTCAATCTTGCTCCATCTGTACCGCCACGAACCGGCTCGATCTTCGGAGCAATGCCTGCATTCTCTGCTGCCTTTGTCGCGCAATCAACAAGTTGCATACATGGCTCAATCATCTTACGCATATTGTAATAAGACTCTACGATTTTAACTTCTACTGTTCCTTCTCCGTATCTTTCGTTCATTACATCTGCGATTTCCTGCATCTTCTGTGCTCTTGCGTTGAAATTGTCTGTATCAAAATCACGGATAAAATATTTTAATTTTGCTTCTGTGATATTTCCATTAAAGCCGATCAAATGATAAAATCCTTCACACTTTTCTGTTGTTTCCGGTCTTTCGGAAACTGGTAGCATCTGATGGAATTCTGTACCGATCGTCAAGGCATTGATCATTACATTCTTTGCCTCTCCCGGATGCACACTCTTACCATGGATCGTGATAAATGCGGTAGACGCATTGAAGTTCTCAAACTGGATCTGACCTTCTTCATTTCCATCCAGTGTATAACCATAATCTGCTCCAAATCCTTCTACATCGAAATGTCTTGCTCCCCTTGCAATTTCTTCATCCGGTGTGAATCCGATACAAATCTTACCATGTGGAAGTTTTTCCTCCAGAATCTGCTCTGCCACTGTCATAACTTCTGCAAGTCCTGCTTTATCGTCCGCTCCAAGCAGTGTTGTTCCGTCTGTCGTGATCAGTGTCTTTCCTTTTAATTCCGGCAAATGTGGAAATTCTTCTACTTTTATTGTTCTTCCACTTGTTCCAAGAACTATGTCTTTCCCGTCATAGTCCTCGATAATCTGCGGGCGCACATTTTCACCCGGTGCATCCGGTGAAGTATCCATATGCGCGATCAATCCCAATGCCGGCGCATTCTCACATCCCGGTGTAGCAGGAATGGAACCGTACACGTATCCTTTTTCATCCGCTCTTGCGTCCTCGATTCCCATTTCCTTCATCTCTTCTGCAAGCATCTTTGCAAGTACCCGTTCTCTGTCTGCTGATGGAACCGTCTCGCTAGCCTCGTCACTAGTCGTCCATACTGACACATACTTTAAAAATCTCTCGTAAGCTTTCATTTTGCTTCCTCGCTTTCTGTATTCGTTGCAATCATTGTAATACATTTTTTCATGTCTGTATATAGGATTGTCGACAATTTCAATTATAAGTTTATTAACTAGTCTAACTCAATTGAATCTGAAACATAATACTTGAATTTATTCTTCTTACAGTAACTGTCAATCTGATTTATTAATTTTTTATTCTTCGTATATTCTAACAAATACACCTTTATTCCATCTTTTTTGCATAACTTTACATAATTTAAAAAATACTCACGTACATCTTTGGGTTGCTTGCCAAATCTACCTTTATAAAAAATAGGCTACGCCTATTCAACTCCCCTTCCCCTCAATCATGAGGGGGTT
>JAUNTC010000107.1 GCA_030538915.1 Lachnospiraceae bacterium
TGTATTGACGGATTACTTCTACCGGAGCGCCTCCAGCTGTCAGTAGGCAGAAACTTTGACTCCAAAAGGCTTCTTTCCAAAGCTTTTCTCTGATTTCTGGATACTCCTTTTTTAACAGTCTGCTACTGGCGCTTTTATAAGCATTGATAAATTTACTTAGTTCTGTTCTCGGCTGCGCACGGAACATTACATGCACATGATCAATATCATGATTCCATTCTTCCAGAACTATCCCATACCGCGGAGCGATATGTTCCCATATCTCTTTTGCTCTCTCTGAAATAGGATTATCAATCACTTTTCTTCGATATTTTACTACCATAATCAGATGATAATACATCAGATATACCGAATGCGCATTATGATCTATTTTTTCCATGCAAATCAGCCCTTTCTCTTATAATTATGTTTTCGACTGACTCTATTATACCACGTATCGTGCTGTCGAACAAGTGTTCTTCTCTCTTTTTTTGCACAATTCATCTCCCACTTGCAGAGGAAGGAGAATTCTTGCTATATTATGTTAAATGTTCCAAAAATATCTGTAAACTGCAGCCGGATAAAACCGACATCCTCTTCTTCTACCATCTGTAAAATATCTTCGCGTGTATATTTACTCACTTTTATGCACCTCCAGCATCGTAATGCGGTAAATCGGGTCATCATTGTGCAGGAATAAGCAAAAGGGCGCTCTCATGCCATAGATGAAAACGCCATTGCTTTACCTTGGTAAAAATTATAGGAAATAATCGTTTTTTTGTCAACGTAAATTCTACTAGAATCTCTATTTTTTGATTGAAAAACCGAACGCACTCTGTTACAATGTATCTCAATACAGACGAAAGGAGATTTCTAATTATGGGACTTGCAATACCAATCGAGACAAGTGCAAGACACATTCATGTGTGTCAGGAAGATTTTGAGCATTTATTTGGAAAAGGAAAGACGCTTACCCATCGGTCAGATTTAAGCCAGCCGGGTCAGTATGCGTGCGAGGAACGTCTCACGATTAAGGGGTCGAAAGGCACTTTTGAGAATGTTGCCCTCTTAGGGCCTTTCCGTAAGGAGACTCAGGTAGAGATCTCCATGACGGATTCAAGAAAGCTTGGCATCCCCGGGGTGATCCGCCAATCCGGCGATACCGCAGGTACACCTGGATGCACCCTGATCGGACCTGCCGGAGAATTGGAACTTTCACACGGTGTGATTGTCGCAAAGCGACACATTCATATGACTCCTGTACAGGCGATTCAGCTAGGCGTCAAGGACAAAGATGAAGTGTTCGTCATCTCAGAAAGTTTCGAACGCTCCCTGATTTTTGCAGATGTTGTTGTCCGTGTCCATCCGGACTTTGCACTTGCCATGCACGTAGATACCGATGAAGCCAACGCATTTGCCGGCTACGAGCAACCCACCGGCGTGATTTTGAAATTATTTGGTGGGCACACTTACAACTTACAAAAATGGGCAGAAGAATTACAAAGCGGAATCAACCGGCTATAACATAGTCGGCGATTCCGCCATTTTACATTCGCTATTAAAATATACTATTAAAGCTTTGCTGTAAGTGTCTTTGCACTGACACCGTCCAGCATGCCAAGCTTACCGGAAAGAGAGCTTGTCACATCTCCCGGCGCATCCAGCACTACACTGATAATAGATACCTCCCTCTGGCGATATGGAATTCCCATTCTTCCAACAATATACTGTCTGAATTCATGGAGCAGTTCATTCACCATCTGGGCAGCTTCTTCATTCTTTATAATAATACTGATCACAGATACACGACTATCCATCTAAGCTTCCTCTCTTAAAATGTAATATCCAGTTCCACCGGACAATGATCCGACCCCAATACATCTGTCAGGATCTTCGCATCCTTTATATTGTCCTTCAGGCAATCCGACACACAGAAATAGTCAATTCTCCACCCTGCATTCTTTGCTCTCGCGCTGAAACGATAAGACCACCAAGAATAGATACCTTCCGCATCCGGGTAAAGATATCGGAACGTATCTACAAATCCTGCTTCCAAAAGGATTGAAAACTTGCCTCTCTCTTCATCTGTAAATCCTGCATTCTTTCGATTCGTCTTCGGATTTTTAAGGTCAATCTCCTTATGTGCTACATTCAAATCACCGCAGAAAATTACCGGCTTCTTCTCTTCCAATCCCTTAAGATAAGAAAGGAAATCATCTTCCCACTGCATTCTGTAATCCAGTCTCGCAAGCTCACTTTGGGAATTTGGCGTATACACCGTTACAAAATAAAACTTTTCATATTCTAATGTAATCACACGGCCTTCCTGATCGTGTTCTTCTATCCCCATCCCATAAGCGACAGAGACCGGTTTCTCCTTCGTAAATATAGCAGTTCCCGAATACCCTTTCTTTACAGCATAATTCCAGTACTGCTCGTATCCCGGCAGCTCAAGATCGATCTGCCCTTCCTGAAGCTTCGATTCCTGAATGCAGAAAATATCTGCATCCGCCTCATTAAAAAATTCCAGAAATCCCTTCTTCACGCAGGCTCTTAAGCCATTCACATTCCATGATATAAACTTCATCTGTCTATGTTCCTTCTAATAATATACTTTTCTCAAAAACAGTCCTCTGGCAGGTGCTAAAAATCCAGCCAGACTGCGATCTTCCGCCGCAATAACGACCGGAAGCATCGAAGCATCTCTCTTGCCTGTTCCGATCTCTAAAAGCGTACCGGTCAAAATACGTACCATATGGTATAAAAATCCGGTTCCATAGAAAGTAATGCGCACCTTCTCTCCGGAACTTACGATCTTAATGTTCGTAATCTTGCGTACCGGATCTTTGCAGTCCTTGTCATCTGTAAAGCTTGTAAAATTCTTTGGTCCCAGTAAATATGGTACCGCCTCACGCATTGCTTCTATGTCAAGCTTCTCCGGATAATGGTAACAATATCTTCTGGAAAATACATCCGGCTTCTCTCTGCAATCGATATAATATTCATATTTCTTGCCTTTGGCACTCTTTCTCGCATGGAAACCATTACGCACAAGTTCTACCTTCACAATACGGATATCTTCCGGAAGGCATCGGTTGAGTGAATCCTTCATCTCCTGCGGATCATATAATTTCGAAAGTTTTACACTGGCAACCTGGCCCCTTGCATGTACACCGGCATCTGTTCTCCCCGACCCGTCTACACGCACACGATAGCCAACTAATTTTCCAATACTCCACTCTAAAATAAACTGGATCGTATTATCTGTCGTCGCCTGTCGCTGCCAGCCCTGATATCTACTTCCATCATAGGAAATCGTTAACTTATATGTTCTCATATTCTAATCACCTTATCTATTTGTACTCATCCTGTTAATTGTTTAACTTCCCTGTTATAATCTACACCTTTTCTAAGGTCTGTCCAAAATCTTCTTCAGCTCATCCATAAACGTATTGACATCCTTAAACTCCCTATATACAGATGCAAATCTTACATAAGCTACTTCATCGAGATCCTTGAGCGCATCCATGACGATCTCTCCGATCACACTGCTGGAAATCTCTTTCTCCTCGAGACTGAATATTTTCGTCTCGATCGTCTCTACCGTCTTCTGAATGTCTGTCGCCGGTACAGGACGCTTATAGCAGGCTCTTAAAATTCCCCGTTCGATCTTTCCTCTGTCATACTGCTCTCTGTTGTTATCTTTCTTTATTATAATTAAAGGGATTGTCTCGATTTTCTCATATGTTGTAAACCGCTTACCACAGGCGTCACAGGATCTACGTCTGCGGATAGAATTTCCCTCTTCTGTCGGTCTTGAATCGATTACTCTTGTATCTGAATTATTACAATATGGACATTTCATCGCATTGTATTCCTTTCACACATTCTCCCTTTTAGTATATCTGTTGCTTCATTAGAAGTCAAATATTATGGTAAAAAACCCACCACCAAATGGCAGCGGGTTTTTCCTCGTATTCGCACAAAATTTTCTCACTAGGAAATCTTTGTTCCTGTCTTTCCTTTCAATGCTTCAGAAAGCTTATCAAAGGAAGTGATCAGTGCACTTCTTCCTTCTCCTTTTTCAATAAACTCTACAGATGCGCTGAGCTTTGGAAGCATGTTATAAACACCGAAATGTCCTTCTTCCATATATTTCTTCGCATCTTCTACAGAAATCTCTCCAAGTGCTTCTTCATTGTCGCGGCCAAGATTGATCTTCACCTGTTCCACACTTGTAAGGATAATAAGCTCATCTGCCTCTGTATCCTCAGCCATCTTGCCTGCTGTCAAGTCTTTCTCGATCACTGCGCTGGCACCTTTTAAATGATTATCCTGCTCAAGAACAGGAATTCCGCCACCTCCACAGGCAATAACAATCTGATCTGCATCAAGCAATGCCTTGATTGCATCAATCTCTACGATACGAACCGGATTTGGTGCAGATACAATACGACGGAAGCCTTTTCCAGGCTCCTCAACTACGTAATTACCTTTCTTACGCTCTTCGTTCGCTTCTTCTGCATTCATATATCTTCCGAGGATCTTTGTCGGTGTGTAAAACGCCTCGTCATAAGGATCAACTACAACCTGTGTAAGAATCGTGCTTACTGTTCTATAAATACCTCTGTTAAGCAGTTCCTCGCGAAGCGCATTCTGAAGGTCATATCCAATATATCCCTGACTCATAGCAGAACATACAGACATTGGTGCGGCTGTATAATTCTCATGTGTTTTTCCAAATTCATTCATCGCTGTATGGATCATTCCAACCTGTGGTGCATTACTATGTGTAATAGCTACCTGGCATCCGTCCTGGATAAGATCTGCGATTACTTTTGATGTCTTCTTAACGGCTTCCTTCTGCTCCGGCAATGTAGTGCCAAGAGCGCGGTGTCCCAGTGCAACAACTACTCTTTTCTTCATGTTCTATACCTCATTTTTCTATAAATTCTCTCAAAGTATTATATAAAAAATTATAGCCTCTTTTCTAAGAAAATGCAACTATTCCTCGCTTATACACACTAAAAAAGGTCCACCGGACCTTTTTGTCGTATGCTTGGCAACCAAAAATCCCAGCTTTGTCGGGTCTTTGACACTTCATTTTTAGAAATATTATAAAGAATCTTTTATTTAAG
>JAUNTC010000108.1 GCA_030538915.1 Lachnospiraceae bacterium
TTTATTAAGTTTTCAAGGTACATTTATGTATCTAAAAGATATTATACGAGAGGAAAATAGTAATGAACTGGAAAAAATTAGGACAAAAAATTACAGTAGCGTTACTGGCGGTTATGTTGTGTGCGGGAAACATATCTATGGCAGCCCATGCAGCAGATGCGTGAGTGAATGTAGAGGAAGAGGATGTCTTCCAACCGGCACCGAATGATGTGATCCAGGACTGGATGTTAAACTGGGTTATCCGTGGTGTGACACTCGATCAGAGTTATAAAAAAGAAGATTATAAACCAATTACACCGGAACGTTTTGAAGGGCTGAAACAGTTTACTTTCTCAGCAGGTACACATCCGGAAGCATATCCGGAGACATTGGATATTTATGTACACAGCTTAGAAGGATTACAGTATGGTAAAGATCTTTACAAGATTGATTTATCTTACAATAAGATCAAGGACTTAAGCCCACTTTCAAAATTGACGAATCTTGGTGATTTAAGATTTTACATGAATGAGCTTACAACGCTCAAGCCACTTTCCGGCTTAGTGAATCTGGAACGTTTGAACTGTGGGTATAACACAATATCAGATCTTACACCGTTAAAGAAGATGAGCAAGCTGAAATATCTGGCGATGGAGTCTAACAACATCACAACGCTGAACGGTTTAGAGGGATGTACAAGTCTGCAGGAAGTAACACTGCGTAATAATAATATTACTGATATTTCTGCACTGGAAGGTGTTACGAATATAGAGAAGATGCTGTGGCTTGGAGATAATAAGATCACAGATATCAGTGCTCTTAAGAATATGACAAAGTTAAAAGAACTTGATCTTATTAACAATCAGGTTTCAGATATTACTCCACTTGCAAATCTTAGAAATCTAGAATCTTTGAATCTGGGTAATAATAAAAATATCTCAGATATTACACCGCTGACAGAGCTTACAAAACTTACAAAGGGTAAATTGAACTTAAGTGGTACAAAGATTGAGACAAAGAAAGATCTGTTATTCGAAGTGATAAATGTAAATCGTTTGATTGAGAAGTTTAATGCGAATACAGTAGAACTTGGCGACAAGACAAATGTGATTGCTGCAAGAAAAGCATATAACAAAGCTTCCGAAGATGCGAAATCCTATATTAATGAGAATCGTATCAGCGTTGCAGAGAAGAATATTAAACTTTTAGAAGAAGGAAAGGCTGTTGAGACAGACAGTTCTCTTTCCAAATACGATAAGTACTATGAAGCAGACAAATCTACAATTAATATTTTTGTTGGCAATGCCGACAGACAGCCACTGAAAAATGTTAAATTCAGTGTGAAAAAGCAGGGATCCGATGAAGTGCTTTCTGAAATCAGTACTGACGGAAATGGAATTGCAGAATACAAATTCCCAACAGCAGTAAAGACACTTACATATAATATTTCCCTGAATGAAGAATCTAAATTTACCGGAGACAAAGATGTGATCACAGTTGAGGTAAATGAAGAAGGACAGATTGTTAAGATTAATGGAACAACAGTTGAAAAGCCATCTATTAACCGTACGTTACAGGTAAACGCAGGTGAGACACTTTGCGTAAATAAGCAGAATCTTGAGAAGGCAATCAAAAAGGCTGAAACATATAAAGAGGCTGGACATACAGAGGAGTCTTACAAAGCATTGAAAAATGCACTTGTTCAGGCGTACAGTGTTAATGGAAATGAAAATGCGACGCAGGAGCAGATCGATGCAGCAGAAGAAAAACTGACCAATGCCATTGATGGGCTCGAAAAAGGACCGGATTACAAGACACTGCACTTTGCTTTTGTAGACAGCAAAGGTGTTGCAATTCCTGGACTTAAATTTACGGTTGGGAATTCCTGGACACCGGGAATTACAGAGATAGAGTCTGATGCGGATGGACTTGCAGAATATACGACGCAGGGCAGACCTAATAATTACTATACAATAGACATGCTTGAATCGAAAAAGTATGAAAAAGTAAGAATTCGTCTTGTAGAGGAACAGTCAAAAGTAACGGAAATAAAAGTATATTATGTGAAAGGCGAATATGGCGCAAACAGTGAACTTATAAAGTCGATCACCGTAGACGATCCTGCGGATCTTAGTTTCTTTGTAGAGGTAGCAGAAAAAGAAAAAGAAAAGCTTGATCTGAAAGGACTTCAGACACAGCTTAGTATTGCAAGAGGACTGAAAAAGGCTGATTACACAGAAGAATCATGGAACGCTTTCTATCCGGTATTTTTGGAAGCAAATGAAGTTAGAAATAATGAAGATGCAACTCAGCAGGAGGTAGACGAGGCGAGAACAAAGCTGGAACAGGCTATTGCAGGACTGGAAAAGATTGCGAAACCAGAGCCAGAGCCAGAACCGAAACCAGAGCCAGAACCGAAACCGGAACCAACACCAGAAGTTAAGAAAGTATCATCTGTAGCATTGAAGACAACTGTTTACACATATAACGGAAAAGTAAAACGTCCGGCAGTTGTAGCTAAAAATGATAAGAAGAAAGTTATTCCGTCATCTAATTACACAGTGAAATATGCATCTGGTCGTAAAAATGTAGGCAAATATTCTGTAACAGTTACGTTCAAGAATAATTACAAAGGAAAATACACAAGGACATTTACAATCATTCCGAAAGGAACACAGGTGAAGTCTGTGAAGGCAGCGAAGAAGAGCTTTAAGGTGATATGGGCGAAACAGTCTACACAGACAAGCGGATACCAGTTGCAGTATGCAAGAAACAAGAACTTCAAAAGTGGTGTGAAGACTTCTACAATTTTTAACAATAAGACCGTTTCAAAGACAGTGACGAAGTTAACTGCTAAAAAGACATATTACGTTCGCGTTCGTACATACAAGAATGTGAAAGTAAACGGAAAGACAATGAAATTATATTCCGGATGGTCTACAGTTAAGAAGACAACAGTAAGATAATCAAATCCATTTAATGAGCAGGCAACCCTTGCAATAAGGAGCCTGCTCATTTGTCATATCGCGACAATAGATAACATCTATATAAAGAGTCATTTATCAATGTAATCGATTGGAAGGAGCAAGGAGGATATATTACAATAAAAGAAAAGCAATGATTCAACGAAGTATCAGACGAAAAATGGAGGAAAATATGAAAGGAAAAAAGATACTGACAGGCTTACTCTGTGCAGCTGTTGTAGGAAATATGGTCGCAGGCGTTGCACCGGGAATGGTGTGCGATGCAAGCGCTGCGAGCACACAGACAAGTACAAAACAGAAGAAAGTTGTACAGACAACAAAAGAGCTGGAACAAAAAAGATACAACGGAGTACCGGGATATCAATATAAGGATATTTACGCAACCGAACGGGTTACAATTAAAGGAATTAACGTCAATGAAGTCGTGATTGCTTCCGCAAATCCAATTGTCACGCGACCTATGACGAAACCAGTCAAATTTGTAATCTATAACACGACTAAACAGGAGACGGAAGGCGAAGTAACAGTAGAAAATGGAAAACTTCCGGACTTAAGTCTCGTCAATAACAATAACTATATGATCTATGCGCAAGATGAAGAATACCGTATACCGATTCTTTATATCTGGGTAAAAGAAGGAAAGATTTATAATATCAAAAAAATAAGCCAGGGTTCAGACAACCAGATGATATACGATTATCCAGAAGTAGATGAGCTTATACAGCAAAAAGCTGGGCAACTCTTCAGCAGGCTCTTGCAAATGCAAAGACAGTATATGAAAACAAAAATGCAACAGCAGCTCAGATTGCAACAGCAAAAAGCGATTTAGAGACAGCGAAAAATGGCCTGGTACAAATGTCTCCGGAAAGAAACGCGCTGGAAGCTAAAATTGCAGAAGCAAAGAAATTTGATTATAGTCTTTACACAGAGGAAAGCAAAGACAAAGTAATGGATGCAGTAAAGGCTGCAGAAAAATTAGCGGACAATGCTTCTGTAGAAGAAATCAAGGCAGCACAGAAGAGCATTGAAGATGCAATGGCTGCACTTGTGCGAGTTCCATCATGGGATTCAGCAAACATTGGTGTATCAAGAGATAAGCTGACAAGCAAAGGTGGAACAGTAGAACTTCGACTTGCGATGGATAATTACGGAGCAGACAAGGGAACAATTTACTATCGTGTGCGCAAGAAAACGATTACTCCAGAGGGGTATCCAATGTGGGATGAAGTACAGACAAATGTACCAACTCAGATTTCTAGAGAAAACCCAATCATTAAAGTAACACTTCCTGCAAATACAACAGAGAAGGAAGAAGAATATCAGATTACACCAACAAGCAAAAGAGATGGTTATACAAATCTGAGAGGTGTAATTGTAACTGTTATTCCAGCGTCACAGGATGAAGAATATACAAACAATTCTGTTTTCTCAACAGAAAAGGTATATCGTGTGAAAGCAGTAAATGCAGAAGGTGCACCGGTGGAAGGAGTAGAATTTGAATTAACAGCCGTTAATGATAAAACTCGTGTTAGAAACATTAAGACAAACGAAAATGGTGTAGCTGAGTATGAAATCAATCCGGCAGAAGACAGTGGATTAACTTATAACGTAACAGTTGCAGACGATACAGATTGGGTAAGCAATGTAATCCTTGTTAATGCACATAACTTTACAGTAAGTGAAGGAGAAAATGCAGTAATCAAAAGTATTGATGGATTCTCAGTCGAGAGCGCAGGCGATGTTCGTATTGTAGTTAAGAAAAATCCAAAATACGATATTACAGATGCAGCAAAAATGCAGATGGAAAAAGTACTTGCTGACGCAGAACAGAAAAAGGAAGCTGACTTCACAAAAGAAAGCTGGAATGCTTACAAAGAAGCAGTAGATGCGGCAAAGGCTATTTCTGAAAAAGTAACAGCAGGAGTAGAAAGAGTAACAGCCTCAGATTACGAGAACGCGATCCAGGCAGTGAAAGAAGCAGAAAAAGCATTAGCAAAAGCTGAGCCTGAGAAACCATCAGAACCGGAGAAACCATC
>JAUNTC010000023.1 GCA_030538915.1 Lachnospiraceae bacterium
AGGAAAAATTTATATTTTTTCAATTGTCTACTTGACGGGGAGCGGTTCATACTTAGTGCGACAGCTCCAAAACTCACTCCATATTAATAGTTAAATCCTATTATAAATATTGGCTACATTTTATTTCCAGGCAGCAGCTCCACCTTCAAGAACGATGACTTTGTCTTCACTTACACCAAGCTGTTTGAAAGTTTCAACAGCCTTGTTAGCATAGAAGTTTCCAGAATAGCATTCAACAACATAGAACTTGTTCTGGTTTTTCTCAACAGCAGCTTTGAGAACAGCTTTTGCCTGTTCGTCGGAAACAGGAGTCTTCTTTCCATCTACAATCTCGCAAAGTGGTGTAGAGATTGCACCGTTGATAGAAGCAGCTTTGTTAGAAGCTTCATCACGAAGGTCAAATACTACGAACGGTGTATTTCCTGCTTCTAAGTTAGCTTTTAACTGAGCAGCTGTCATACCATGTTTGAAGTTGAATTTACCTGTAGATTCGTAAGATTTTACGAGGTAATTTGCTTCGCCCCATCCTTTCATTCCACCTTCTAAAGTTACGATGTTTTCTTTTGCAACACCAGCTTTGATGAGATTGATTGTTGCAGCCTGAGCGTATCTGTTTCCAGAATAGCAGATGATCACATATTTCTGATCAGCCTTGTCACCAGCGATTGCAGCTTTTGCATTTGCAAGAGCTTTGTCATTGTCTGTACCATTTACTACACAGTCCATATCAGCAGATGTAGCACCAACGATATGAGCTGTTCTATAGTCAGCATCTTTACGAGCATCGATTAACTTGTATTCCTGTTTTCCATCAATGTCAGCTTTTAAGTCAGCAGCTGAAATCTTAATAGTAGACGTTACGAAACCTTTATATCCAGCAGCTCCACCTTCAAGAACGATAATTTTATCTTCATTCACGCCAAGGTCTTTTAAGTAGTTAACGGCTTTGTTCGCATATTTGTTTCCAGAGTAGCATTCTACAACATAGAATTTATTAGGATTAGCATCTACAGCAGCTTTCAGAGTAGCTTTAGATTGCTCATCAGAAAAGTCTGCACTGGCATCCTTAAGTGGTGTAGAAATTGCCTGTGGGATATGTCCTTTTGCAAATGCATCTGCGTCACGCAAGTCAAATACTACGAATGGAGTATTTCCGGCATTTAAGTTTGCTTCTAACTGAGCAGCTGTCATACCGTGTTTGAAGTTGAATTTACCAGTAGATTCGTAAGATTTTACGAGGTAATTTGCATCGCTCCATCCATTCGCATCTACTTTCATACCACCTTTTAAAGTTACAATGTTGCTGTTTTTCACACCGGCTTTGATCAGGTATTCTGTAGCAGCCTGTGCATATCTGTTTCCAGAGTAGCAGATGACCGCATATTTCTGATCTTTAGAATCACCAGCGATTGCAGCTTTTACATTCGCAAGAGCCTTTGCTGTGTCTGTGCCGTTCACTACACAATCCATATCAGCAGATGTAGCACCAGCGATATGAGATGTAGCATAGTCGGCAGCTTTACGAGCATCGATTAACTTATAAGACTGTGTGCTATCGATATCAGCTTTTAAATCTTCTTTGGAAATGTAGTTGTATGGAGCTTTGTATCCATCTACACCGATTGTGATTGTTACAACAGTTCCGGCTTTTGGCAATTTGTCAGATTTTGCAAGTGTCTGTTTACCAAATGCAACATCATCACTTGTACAAATTCCTGCATAGCAGCTTGTTGTACAGATCTCGCATCCTGATGGGATTGCTTTTTGAACTGCAGCTGTGTTTGAATAAATGATTGTTCCTTTGTATGCAGAACCGTCTTTATTTTTCAGAGTATCCTGCATAGATACTGTGTGTCCTGCCCATGAAACGCTTACATTCAGTTTAGAATAGTTTGCGTTTGTACCTTTTTTGTTTTTAACAGCAGCGATTGTCTCACCATTTTTTAATGTTGTCTTTGGATTGTTGTTCCATGCAACAGCATTGAGAGAATCTAAAGCGTTTGCAAGATCGATACGATCATTGAGACCTGTGAATACAGGGTTTCCTTTTGAAGCACCAAGATTTGCTGTTACAAGGTAGTGCATAGTTGGTGTTTTGAATGCAGATGCATTTACGATACCTTTTACAGTTACAGTTCCAGCCTGTGTATCAACCTTAACCGGCTCAGTTACAGTTACGAGGCAAGTAGCTTTTTTCACTCCGCCTTTTTCTGTAGCAGTGATCTTAGCCTGTCCGGCTGCAACAGCTTTTACTACACCTTTAGAAGATACAGTAGCAACTTTTGTATTGCTTGATTTCCATGTTACTCCCTGGTTGTAGAATCCAGTAGCACCCTTTACAGTTGCTTTTAAAGTAGTAGATTTTCCGGCAGCTACAGTTTTAGCAGTTGTATTCAACTTAACAGAAGTAGCTTTCAGATCTTTTACTGTGATTTTAATCGTAGCTTTTACTCTTTTATTTACTTTAGAAGTAGCTGTGATCTTTACAGTACCTTTTTTCTTTCCGGTTACAGTACCTTTGGAAGATACAGTAGCAATTTTCTTATTGCTTGTTTTGTAAGTTACAGATTTGCTTGCTTTGGAAGGTTTTACAGATTTAACAGAAACCTTCACTCTACCCTTAATATCTACTGTTTTAGAAGTAGCTTTGAGAGTAATTTTTGTTGGCTTTTTGGAAGCCGCCTCACTGTTCATTCCTGTGGACGCTGCCATAGTAAATACTAAAGCGAGAGTCAGCATGAACATCGAGAACTTTTTCATCGTTGTTTTCATCTTACAACACTCCTCCTTTATTATTACCGCATTATGCGGAAGCTTTATATCTATTTAATTATAAAATTTTCCAGTAGTATGTGCAAATTAATATTATCTATAAGAACGTATGTAAATAGAAAAAATCTATATAAAAATACATCAAAAAACCTGTCAAATTGCATGATTTTCGACGTGTTATATTTGCATATATGCAGTTTGCATGATACTCTTAAATAAGATTAGGAGCAGAGGATGAGATTATGAAGCGAAATATAGATATGAAAGACATTTCCGATGGAAATTTATATATGGCAAATGATATGGTGAAAGCAGACTGTCAGGATTGCAAAGGGTGCTCGGCGTGCTGCAGAGGTATGGGTGAGTCGATCCAGCTGGATCCTTATGACATCTGGCAGCTGTGTGATGGATTAGATGTCACATTTGATGAACTGATGCAGGGAAAAATTGCGCTCGGTGTAGTAGATGGCATGATCCTGCCGCATCTTGACATGGATGGCGAGAAGAAGTGCTGTTCCTTTTTAAATGAAGAAGGCAGATGCAGTATCCATGCATTTCGGCCAGGAATCTGCAGGTTATTTCCACTTGGACGCTTTTATGAAGAAGATGATTTTAAGTATTTTCTGCAGATCCATGAGTGTAAGAAGAAGGATCGTATGAAAGTAAAAGTGAAAAAATGGCTTGGCATCGCAAATCTGAAGGCATATGAGTCTTATATTTTTTCCTGGCATTCGTTTATGAAAAAATGCGAAGAGGCAATGGGACAATTAAGTGAAGAGGAAATGAAGATTTTACAGCTTTTTGTTTTGCGTACCTTTTATCAGACGCCTTATGAGGCAAAGCTTTCGGATGGAGAAGCATTTTACAGAGAGTACGAAAGCCGCAGAGAGATGGTGCGGGTAAAATTAGGAATATAGAAAACAGGTGTTAGAAGAATGAGAAATATTACAGTTGGAATACTGGCCCACGTAGATGCGGGAAAGACCACATTGTCGGAAAGTATTCTCTATTTAAGTGGAAAATTAAGAACGCTGGGAAGAGTGGATCATAAAGATGCATTTTTAGATACGCACGAGCTGGAAAGGAATCGAGGAATTACGATTTTCTCGAAACAGGCGGTATTTCCGCTGGAGCAATGGCAGGTGACGCTTCTTGATACGCCGGGGCATGTGGATTTTTCGGCAGAGATGGAGCGAACGCTGCAGGTTTTGGATTATGCGATCCTTGTTATTAATGGAGCAGATGGAATCCAGGGGCATACGAGAACACTCTGGAGTTTACTAAAACGCTACCAGGTTCCGGTATTTTTATTTGTAAATAAGATGGACCAGGAGGGAACGGAGCGTGCGCATTTACTGGATGAATTAAAGGACGGACTGGATGATCAGATTGTAGCTTTCGATGTGCAGAATGATGCATTTTATGAAAATGCAGCTATGGGCGATGAGAAAGCGCTGGAAGAATATTTAGAGACGGACAAGCTTTCCAAAGAGACGATCACGGCATTAATCCGGGAGAGAAAGCTGTTTCCTTGTTATTTTGGTTCCGCACTGAAGGTAGAAGGCGTGGAAGCACTTCTTGCTGGACTGGCAGAGTACATGCAGTCCGAAGCCGATGAAAATGCGGCATTTGGCGCAAGAATCTATAAGATTTCAAGAGACGAGAAGGGAAATCGTCTCACGCACCTGAAGGTGACATCCGGAAAATTGAAAGTAAAGGAAGTGCTCGACAATCACCTGGAAGGGGAGGAGCATTGGGAAGAGAAAGTAAACCAGATCCGTATTTATTCCGGAAATAAATTTGAAGCAGTGCCGGAAGTGTCTGCCGGTACCATCTGTGCAGTGACGGGACTTACTTTGACAAAGCCGGGAGAAGGGTTAGGCTTGCAGTCGAAGATCGTAGAGCCGGTGTTAGAGCCCGTACTTACGTATCAGGTGCTGCTGCCGGAAGGCTGTGATGTCTCGGCCATGCTTCGAAATTTGCGTCTTCTGGAGGAGGAAGATCCGCAGCTTCACATCGTGTGGAAGGAAGAATTATCGGAAATTCACGTATGCCTGATGGGAGAGGTACAAATCCAGATTTTGCATGAGCTTATATTAGAGCGCTTCGGAGTGGATGTGTCTTTCGGAGAAGGAAATATTGTTTATAAAGAAACCATTTCCAATCGAGTGGAAGGTGTCGGCCATTATGAGCCGCTTCGACATTATGCGGAAGTGCATCTCATTATGGAGCCTGGAGAGCCGGGAAGTGGTCTTACATTTGACACAATCTGCAGTGAGGATGATCTTGATCGAAACTGGCAGCGTCTCATTTTTACTCATTTGGAAGAAAGAGAGCACCAGGGCGTGCTGATCGGCGCACCGATCACAGATATGAAGATCACGCTGGCAGCAGGCCGTGCCCATTTAAAGCATACCGAGGGCGGAGATTTTCGCCAGTCTACATACCGTGCTATCCGGCAGGGACTTATGCAGGCGGAAAATGTTTTACTGGAGCCGTACTATGCATTTGAATTAGAAATTCCAGCTTCTGCAACCGGAAGAGCCTTAAATGATATGCAGCGTCTGTACGCTGAGGCAGAGCCGCCACAGCAGGAGAATGACCGTACAAGGATCAAAGGATTGGCGCCGGTATCTACGATGCGGGATTATCAGAAGGAAGTCGTTGCGTATACACATGGAGAAGGGCGACTTTCCCTCGTATTTCATGGATACCGCCCTTGTCACAACCCAGAAGAAGTGATCGAGGCAAGTGGATATGATGCAGAGCGCGATACCGAAAATCCGACCGGATCAGTCTTTTGTTCTCATGGCGCCGGTTATTATGTGCCGTGGAACGAAGTGCCGGAGCACATGCATATCGAAAGTCAGCTTGCAAAGATAGAGGCGGTCGAGCGGCAGGCAGAGGAAAAACGCCGGGAAGAGAGCAATGGAAAAAAGACCGGATTTCCGGATAAGAGAGCGGTCCGTGCGATCGGTCTGGAAGAGGATAAAGAACTGGAAGAAATATTTATCCGTACATACGGGAAAATCGAACGTAAGCTTTCCGATGCTACAAGAACGGTTGCATCACCGACAAAAGTGAAAGAGGCGAAAGAGCGCCTGCCGGAATACCTTCTCGTTGACGGCTACAATGTGATTTTCGCATGGGACGAATTAAAAGAATTGGCAAAAGACAGCATTGAGGCGGCGAGAGATCGACTGATGGATATTTTGTGCAATTATCAAGGATACAAAAAATGTACCGTCATTCTTGTATTTGATGCCTACAAAGTAGAGGGCCCGTACCTTGAGATTCAAAAATACCACAACATTTACGTTGTATTTACAAAGGAAGCCGAAACCGCGGACCAGTACATTGAGAAAGTGGTTCATGAGGTGGCGAAAAAATATAAAGTGACGGTTGTGACGTCGGATGGCGTTGAGCAGGTCGTAACCGTAGGACAGGGTGCAAGTCTTGTTTCCTCCAGAGAATTTTATGAGGAAGTAGAGATCATGAAAAAAGAACTCCGAGAAGAATATATCGAACGACATAAAGGTGGTAAAAACTATCTCTTCGACCATATGGATGAAGAGTTGGTGAAAAAAATGGAACAATTAAGACTCAGTGACGAAGAACTGGAAAACTGGTGAGAAAGAGGAGGAATGAGAACATGAAAAACGGTATGAAAAACAGGATGAAAAAAGCGGTGACATGTATTGCACTTGCAGCACTTCTCGGTGTGACGTGTCTGACACCTGCGAAAGCAGCCGGTACAGCGAAAAGGTATGTGCCGACGAAGGAAGACATCAAATTAACAAAAGACATTGTGCAGATAGCAACGAACGGAAATTTTTCGGCAGCTGTGATGCAGAACGGAGATCTATTCACTTGGGGCACACAGGCGGTTGCGACAGGCGAAGGTGGCTGGTCACTGTCGACAAAGGAATCCAATTATAAAGATCCGTCAATTTTTGCTCGTAATGTATGCAAAGTATTTCTTGGAAAATATATGAATGGCTATATTGACAGCAAAGATGACCTTTATATGTGGGGGGCTAATATATACGGAAGTCTTGGCGATGCAGAAAATAAAGACAACTATGCAGAGCCGGTAAAAGTACTGGAGAATGTAAAAGATCTCTTGATTGATAACTATGGACAGACAACGGCAGCCATTACCAATGATGGTGAACTGTACATGTGGGGCAGCAACATGGCTGGTAAAATCGGTCCTTATATAGAAGGAGAACTGGAAGGAACAGCATATACACCGTATAAAGTTAAGCTTCCGGGTAAAGTAAAGAGTGTCAGTGAAAACGGTAACCTGACAGGTGCGGTTCTGGAAAATGGTGATGCTTACATGTGGGGAAGATTAGAGTCACAGGAGCAGAGCTTTTTTGAAGCAACAGACGTGAATCAGGGAGTCCCGGTCAAAATTGCAGAAAATGTGCAGGATCTGCAGATTAACAGAGGCGTCAGAAGTTATCTGACAAAGGACGGAGATCTGTATACATGGGGAAATAATTCGTACAGGGAGCTTGGAAGAATTACAGATGGAACAGATGAGTATACACCGACAAAGATTGCTGAACTTTCAGATATCACATCTTATCAGCTCAATTCCACATCTCTTGCTTTAAAGAGTGATGGAACTTTGTATGCATGGGGCAATAATGAGGGTGGAACTGTTGGAAATGGAACAAAGACAGCAGTTCTGACTCCGATAAAAGTTTTAGATCAGGTACAGAGCATTGTGCCGATTGAAAAAGATGATTTTGCGACAGTATCCGGTGCGATCGGTAAGGATAAGAGTTTGTGGCTGTGGGGACGAAATAATCCACTTACCATTGGCAATGGAAACGCTTCTGACATTGTAGTAAAGCCACAGAAAATCATGGATTCCGTAACGAGGGCAGTCAGCATGACAGGAATTTCATTTGCAACATGTGAAGATGGCTCTCTGTGGGGCTGGGGATGGAATGACAGGAAAGCAATTGGTGATTTTACAACAGCGGAAAGACCATATCCGATCGTCATTACTTTATACGGTCCATCACCTTCCGTAAATGAAAATAATAATCCGGGAAATGACACAGATGTAACAGAGAAAAAGGTACAAAAGATCACAGTCAGTGGTATTTCGAAAAAAATCGCTGCAGGAAAATCAGTCAGCTTACGAGCAACGGTGAAGCCTTCGAACGCATCGAATAAGAAAGTAAGCTGGAAGAGCAGCAATACAAAATATGCAACCGTTTCTAAATCCGGTAAGGTGACAGTAAAGAAAGCGGGCGCAGGCAAGAAAGTGACGATTACTGCGAGCGCGGTTGACGGAAGTAAGGTAAAAGGAAGCTATACTATTCAGATCAAAAAGCATGCAGTAAGCAAAATAAGTCTGAAGATAAAGAGTACTTCCTTAAAGGTAGGAAAATCCACACAGATTAAAGCAATCGTTAAAGCCACAGGTAAAGACGCCAACAAAGTACTGAACTGGAAGAGCAGCAATACGAAGTATGCGACAGTTAACAGCAGAGGAAAAGTTGTTGCAAAAAAAGCCGGAAAAGGCAAGAGAGTAAAAATCAGCGCCTACGCAACTGACGGAAGCGGCAAGAAGGCAACCGTGACTATTAAGATAAAATAAGTAATCCAAGTTGAGCACATGTGAAATATGGCGCGTGATTCTGGTCAGCGTAAGCTGATAAAAAAGTGAAAAGCTCCCTCCCAGGCAGACAAGTAAAATCAAGGCGAACAGCCATGATACTTGATGCCAGGGAGGGAGCTTTTTGTTGCCAAGCAATACGACAAAAAGGTCCGGTGGACCTTTTTTAGTCTGGGAGGGAGCTTATAGCCAGGGAGAAGTATCTGTTTTAGAAAAACTAGCGAAAGCAGTCACTAACAAGCTTCAAAACAGTATCTGTTTTAGAAAAACCAGCGAAAGCAGTCACCCAATAAGCCTCAAAACCCCCACAATCAAAAAGGCTGCCGCCCCACGACTATCTAAAATCGTGAAAGCGCCAGCTTTACTATATTCGTACTTTACATCATGCCAGAACCACAATGTCTATTGACAGTGTCCTGCATTAAGCAGTAGCTTACGATGCTGAATCCGAAAAGGGAAACAAGCATGTATAAAATATTAGAATTTCCATTCACACCGTTAATACGGTCTACACGTTCTCCCATTTTGTACATCCAGTAGAGGCCGTAGATTCCACATGTGATAACTGTGAATAAGAAGACCATTCCTCCGGAAGTGGCATTCGGCTCATTCGCCAGCTCGTTGATTTCATCATTTAACTTGATCATCCAGTAAATGCCATAGATTCCACATGTTATGAATGAAAACAGGATACATAATACAATGTTGCGTGGCGTGATGATCGGACGGTGTGGCTGTGAGTAATTATTCCCACCATTACCATAGCTGTAGTTACCACCATTGTAGTTGCCGCTGTAACCATAGTTGTTATTATCACTATTACTATAAGAATATCTCTGCGCATTCGCCTGACTATTGCCGGCAGAGCCAGACTGTGCAGATGAATCAGCAGTAGATCCACCACTCTGTGCAGATGAATCGGCAGCCCCGCCAGACTGCGCATTGCCACAAGAATTGCCGGAAGCGTTATCAGATGTTGAGCCGTATGCGGTTGAAAATGGATTTTGTGGTTTGAAAGCGGTACCACATTGTGGGCAGTGGTTTACTGAGTCTTCGCAAGGGGTGCCGCAGTTTGAACAATATTTCATGTAAAAATTCCTCCTGTCGTCTTATTTTAGTTGAGAAGACGCCCACCTCTTTTTGGTGGTGAGCAATGCTCAACTTGATATAATATATCGCACAGCCGAAGCTGTGCGATACGTTGATTTTACGTGTGTTTCTATTTGTCTGTGATCTCGCTGTGGAGCTGCTGTAAAGATTTAACCTCTCCATTTCCGTGTTCTTTCACGTAGCGGATTCCTTTTGCAGTTGCTCTTGCAGCAGCAATCGTTGTCATATAAGGAATCTTAGCCTTGATCGCAGCCTTTCTAAGATAGCTGTCGTCATTTACACTGTCTTTTCCAACCGGAGAGTTGATAATAAGATCAACTTTGCCATTTGTAATCACATCCAGTGTATTTGGACGTCCACCTTCAGAAAGCTTATTTACGCGGGATACTTCAATACCAGCTTCTTTAATAAGCTCATAAGTATTACCTGTAGCGATGAGCTTGAATCCTTCATCAGCGAAGTACTGAGCAACTTCTACAACTTCAGCTTTATCCTTGCGGTTTACAGAGATAAGTACTGTTCCGCCAAGTGGAAGCTTAGACTGTGTTGCTTCCTGTGCTTTATAGAAGGCTTCTCCATATGTCTTGGCAAGACCGAGAACTTCACCTGTAGAACGCATCTCAGGTCCTAAGATCGGGTCAACTTCCTGGAACATATTGAATGGGAAGACTGCTTCCTTCACTCCGAAGTATGGAATGTTCTGTTCTTTTAAGTCAGCAACCGGTGATTTACGTCCAGTCAGCTCAGAAGTAATGATATCTGTTGCAAGCGGTACCATGCGGATGTTACATACTTTAGAAACAAGCGGCACTGTACGGGATGCACGTGGGTTTGCTTCCAGAACGTATACTTTTCCAGCTTCGATCGCATATTGCATGTTCATAAGACCTTTGACATGCATTTCTTCTGCAATCTTGCGTGTATATTCTTTAATTGTCTGTACGTTTTCTTCGGAAATGTGTATAGACGGGATAATACAAGCAGAGTCTCCGGAATGTACACCGGCAAGCTCGATATGCTCCATAACAGCCGGTACAAATGCGTGATTGCCATCACTGATCGCATCTGCTTCACACTCTAATGCATGATTTAAGAAACGGTCGATGAGGATCGGACGATCCGGAGTTACGCCAACAGCGGCTTTCATATATCCTTCCAGACTTTCGTCATCGTATACAACTTCCATTCCGCGTCCGCCAAGAACGTAAGAAGGACGAACCATAACCGGATAACCAATCTCTTTGGCAATTGCAAGTGCTTCTTCTACAGTTGTAGCCATTCCTGATTCCGGCATCGGGATCTCAAGTTTATCCATCATCTCGCGGAACAGGTCACGGTCTTCTGCAAGATCAATAACAGATGGAGAAGTTCCAAGGATCTTCACACCATTTTTCTCGAGATCTGCAGCTAAGTTGAGCGGAGTCTGTCCACCAAACTGTGCGATCACACCGACTGGCTGTTCTTTTTTGTAAATGCTTAATACGTCTTCAAGTGTCAGTGGCTCGAAGTATAATTTGTCAGATGTATCGTAATCAGTAGAAACCGTCTCTGGGTTACAGTTTACGATGATTGTCTCAAATCCAAGCTTTTTCAATGCTAAGGAAGCATGTACACAGCAGTAGTCAAATTCGATACCCTGTCCAATTCGGTTTGGACCACCACCTAAAATCATGATCTTAGGCTTCTCTGTGTTGATTGGATTCTTATCTTCGGCATTGTAAGTAGAGTAGTAGTAAGCACTGTTTTCTGTACCACTTACATGTACACCTTCCCATGCCTCTTCGCATCCGAGTTCTACTCTGCGGTTACGAATGTCATCTTCTGATACTTCCAGTACCTGGCTTAAATATTTATCAGAGAATCCGTGCTTCTTAGCAGCAATGAGTGCTTCGTCAGAAGGAACGCTTCCTTTCTTAGCAGCAAGTGCTTCTTCTTCCTCAACAAGCTCTTTCATCTGTTCGATAAAGTAAGCTTTTACTTTTGTGATCTCATGGATCTCTTCGATTGTTGCACCTTTGCGAAGTGCTTCATACATGATGAAATGACGGTCACTGGATGGAGTGATGAGCATTTTAAGAAGCTGCTCTTTTGTCTTGTTATTATAGTCTTTTGCGTAGCCAAGTCCATAACGACCGGTCTCCAGACTTCGGATTGCTTTCTGGAATGCTTCTTTATAAGTTTTACCGATACTCATAACTTCGCCGACTGCACGCATCTGTGTTCCAAGCTTGTCCTCTACGCCTTTGAATTTTTCAAAAGCCCAGCGAGCAAATTTAATAACAACATAATCTCCGTCCGGAACATATTTATCCAATGTTCCATATTTTCCACATGGAATGTCTTTCAAAGTAAGACCGGATGCAAGCATTGCGGATACGAGTGCAATTGGAAATCCGGTAGCTTTGGAAGCAAGTGCGGAAGAACGGGATGTACGAGGGTTGATCTCGATAACGATAATACGGTCAGAAACAGGGTCATGTGCGAACTGTACGTTTGTTCCACCGATAACTTCTACCGAATCAACAATCTTGTAAGCCTGCTCCTGTAAACGTTTCTGGCATTCTTCGGAAATAGTAAGCATTGGAGCAGAACAGAAGGAATCTCCGGTATGTACCCCAAGTGGATCGATGTTCTCGATAAAGCAGACAGTGATCATATTACCTTCTGCATCACGAACAATCTCTAACTCTAACTCTTCCCAGCCAAGGATAGATTCCTCGACAAGAACCTGTCCAACAAGACTGGCCTGTAAACCTCTTGCCATGACAGTTTTTAATTCTTCTTTATTATAAACGAGTCCGCCGCCGGCACCACCCATTGTGTATGCTGGACGTAGGACAACCGGGTAACCGAGCTCATCAGCGATAGCAAGCCCTTCCTCTACGCTGTAAGCAACCTGGCTTCTTGCCATCTCGATGCCCAGTGCATCCATGGACTTCTTAAATTCAATACGGTCTTCTCCACGCTCAATGGCATCGACCTGTACACCGATAACCTGCACGTTGTATTTATCAAGGATTCCTTCTTTGGCAAGCTCCTGGCAAAGGTTCAGTCCTGACTGACCTCCAAGGTTTGGAAGCAATGCGTCCGGGCGCTCCTTGGCAATGATCTGTTCTAAACGTTCTACGTTCAGAGGTTCAATATAAGTAACATCAGCAGTTTCTGGATCTGTCATGATCGTAGCAGGGTTTGAGTTAACCAGCACGATCTCATATCCGAGTTTGCGCAGCGCCTTGCAGGCCTGAGTTCCGGAATAGTCAAATTCACAGGCCTGTCCGATGATGATCGGGCCGGAGCCGATGATTAGTACTTTGTGTATATCTGTTCTCTTTGGCATATCGTGATTTTCCTCCTGTGGCATATAAAAATCTCTCATTCTATTATATAGATAGAACGAGAGATTAGCAAGGTTACTTATATTATTTTCTGATAGAGTTATATAAAATTATTTATATTTCTTTTCCAGTGAAAATCCATGTCCGTGTACTTCGCTTACGTGGCTAACTACAATGAAGCTTTCCGGGTCGATGCTGCGGATCAGTTTTTCAATCTTAGGAAGCTCACGGTTGGAGATCACACTAAAGACCATCTGTGTCGGCTCATCCATATAACCGCTTCTTGCAGAAAGGACAGTTACGCCGCGGTCCATTTCCTGAATGATCGCCTGACGGATCTTTTCGTGTTCATTACTGAGTACTTTCACCTCGATACGTGTCGTACCAAAGACAAGAAGCTTATCGAGAACGAGTGTGTAAGTCATGATAAGCAGGATTCCATAAAGTACATTGTCAACCGGGTTGTAGGCAGCCTGACATAAAAGAATTGTAAAGTCAAATACATAAAGACTTACAGAAACCGGGATGCGGAAAAATTTATTTAACACGAGCGGTGGAATATCCATACCACCCGTCGATGCACCACTTCTCAATACGATGGCAAGCCCGGAGCCGACAGCAAGGCCGGAAAAGAGTGTACAAAGAAGCAGGTTATCGGTCAAAACGAGATCTTCGAAAATACGATTAAAAAAATCCAGCGAAAGCGGGTAAGCAAACGTACTAATGATCGTAGTCAGGGCAAATTTTTTGCCGAGTACAAAAAATCCAACAATTAACATAGCAATATTAAATAACAAAATAAATCCGGAGATATTAAATCCGGTGTAGTGTTTGACGGCAAGGGCGATACCAGTCGTACCTCCGGTGATCAGACCAGAAGGCAGAAGAAACAGCTTTAATCCAAGGGCATATACCATATTTCCAAGGATAACAACAAGTACAGACATGATTTTCAGAAAAATAGAATCTTTCTTGTGCATAGATAAATCTCCTTTATTATATATTTTAGACTAACTTTTCTATTTTATCATAAAACATATAAGTTGTGGTAAAAAAGTTATATATAGATATTATCTATAATGAGAACATTTATTTGTAATATCAATTATACGAGAGCTGTTTAAAATGTTACAATATTACTGATATTATGCATAGAAAAGAGGAAGGCTACATGTGTCAAAATGAGAGAGTGAAGGACGCCGATAAATGTGTCCACTGTCATATCTGTCAGGAGAACTGTTCCTTTTTGAAAAAATATGGTCTCGACATAGGGGATACCGAGAAGCTGAAAAAACTTGCGTATCACTGCTTTTTATGTGGAAAATGTTCTGAAGTCTGTCCGGTAGGAATCGACGGACAAGGGATCATTATGGACATGCGAAGAGCCAGAGTTGCCGCTGACAACGGCGCAATGGTGAATAAAGAGTACAAGAGAACCATTTCTGAAAAGAAGGAATATTCCTATCGCAATTACAGGCATGTGACAGAAAAAAGTGTGCTGTTTCCGGGATGCAATTTTCCGTCCGTATATCCAAAGACAACGAAAGCACTGGTAGAACTTTTTGAAAAAGAAGCGGGGATCGGTGTTGTCTACGACTGCTGTGGTAAGCCAATAGCAGATATCGGAATGGTAGAAGATGAAGCGCGTATCGTTGGAGAAATCCAACAGAGGATGGACGACGCAGGTGTGAAAGAAGTGATCACGATGTGTCCGAATTGTTACGCATTTTTGAAAGCAAACCTTTCGATACGTGTTGTGAACATTTATGAAAAGATGAGGAAGCTCGGTCTTGGAAAGAAATGTTTACACGGCGGACTTATTTTCCGTCCTTGCCCGGATCGGGAGAAGGGAGAGTGGATTGAAGATATCGCAGCATTTTCGGATGGGGAATTTCAGACACTGGATGCGATCCAGTGCTGTGGGCTTGGCGGACAAGGTGGCACCAAAGAACCGGAGATAGCAAAAAGCTTTGCACAGATTGTGAAAAAGTATCCGCAGACGATTTACACCTATTGCGGTTCCTGTGCAGGCAATCTTACAAGAAATGGGTGTAAGAGCGTGCGTCACGTTCTTCCGGAGATTGTAGGAACCAATGAAAAACCGGATACGATTAAGTCATTGATCAATCGTATGCGGACAAAGTACCTTTAAAAAATATAATAAAAAGGAGAATAAGAGGTGGAAACAAAAAAACAAAACAAATGGATCGGTAAAGTTGTTGTAGTTGTATTACTTGTAGCGTGTGTGGTAGTTTACTACGCAGTGCCGAGCGTCAATAAAGTAATGAATCAGATTTTTGCGGCATTTGCCAGCGGAGATTTTACAGTAGTGAAAGATTTCGTTGCATCTTATGGAGCATATGCGGCAGCAGTTTCATTTGCGCTTATGATCTTACAGTCAATTGCAGCACCGCTTCCGGCATTCCTGATCACATTTGCTAATGCAAATCTTTTCGGATGGTGGCAGGGAGCGATCCTTTCCTGGTCAAGTGCGATGACAGGAGCAGCAATCTGCTTTTTCATTGCAAGAATCTTAGGAAGAGATGTAGCTGAGAAGCTTACAAGTAAGGCTGGATTAAAACAGATCGACGTTTTCTTTGAAAGACACGGAAATTTAAGTATTCTGATTGCAAGACTTCTGCCATTTATGTCATTTGACATCGTAAGTTATGCAGCAGGTCTTACATCGATGTCTTTCTGGGGATTCTTTATTGCAACAGGAATCGGACAGCTTCCGGCAACAATCGTATACTCATACGTAGGCGGTATGCTTACCGGAGGAGCTAAGATGCTCGTAACAGGATTATTGATCTTATTTGCACTGTCAGGACTGATCATTCTGTTCAAACAATTATATAACGAGAAACAGAAAAAGAAAAAACAGGTAACAGAATAAGCTTTTATAGAAGGAGGAAAAATAAAATGGATACTTATTACAATCCAGAAGATCTGGCAAAATTCGGAACAATGGGAGAGGAAGCACCAAAACTTTGGGATAACTTCATGCAGTACTATAGCTCTGTATTTGAAGAAGGTGCACTTACAGCCAGAGAAAAATCTCTGATCGCATTAGCAGTTGCATTAGCAGTGCAGTGCCCATACTGTATCGATTCTTACACACAGGACTGTCTGTCAAAAGGTATTGACGAAGAGCAGATGACAGAAGTGGCTCACGTTGCATGTGCAATCCGCGGAGGAGCATCTTTAGTTCATGGCGTACAGATGAAGAATATCATTAAGAAGCTGGAGATGTAGAATGGATATTCGTGAGGAATTCAGAGCACTTTCAGACATTCCGGTATTTTCCGCAATGGTGGAAGACAAATCCTGCTTAGAGACGGATAAAATGTCCGTTCTCCAGATCAATGTAGGACGTCTTTGCAATATGGCATGTAAGCATTGCCATATGGAAGCCGGACCAAACCGTACAGAAGTGATGGAAAAAAGTGTTCTGGAGGCATGTCTTAAGCTTTATGAAGAATGGGAATTTGACACCATCGATCTTACCGGTGGCGCCCCGGAGATGAACCCGCATTTTCGCTGGTTCGTTGAAGAAGCATGTAAAATCTGTAACCACGTGATCGTTCGTACAAATCTGACGATCATGATGGAAGAAGGGTACGAAGATCTTCCGGAGTTTTATAGAGATCATAAGATCGAGCTGTTCTGCTCACTGCCACATTACAAATCACGTAATTCGGAGAAGCAAAGAGGAGCAGGAACCTTTGACCCTTCTATTAAAATGATACAGAAGTTAAACGAGCTTGGATATGGAAAAGAACCAGAACTCGTACTCAACATGGTCTTTAATCCGGCGGGTGCATTCTTACCACCGGACCAGGAGGCAATGGAGAAAGAATACAAGCAGCATCTTGGCGAAGATTACGGAATTGTATTCAACAACCTGTTCGCTCTGAGCAACAATCCAATCGGAAGATTCGGTGCATTTCTTGTAAGAACCGGAAATCTGAAAGGATATTTGCAGAAGCTTGTAGATGCATTTAACCCGGAAGCACTTCCGGGCATGATGTGCCGAAGTCAGATTTCCGTAGGATGGGATGGACAAGTTTACGATTGCGACTTCAATCAGGCAATCGACCTTCCAATCGGACCAAAGAAGACAATTATGGATCTGGTTGGAACTCCATATGAGAAACGAAAAATCCTGTTTGACAAACACTGTTACGCTTGCGTAGCCGGCCAGGGTTCCAGCTGAGGCGGCAGCACGACATAACAGGTTGTTATGCAGGAAAGAACAAAGGAGAAAATGACATGACTCAGATGGCAAATGAAATTAAAGAAAATTTTTTAAAAGGATATGACTGTTCACAGGTCGTATTTCGTCATTTCGCAGACAGATTTGGACTGAGCGAAGACGAGGCAAATCGCATAGCTGCCTGCTTTGGCGGCGGTATGATGCTCGGATCCGTATGCGGTGCATATACCGGAGCGTTGATGGCAATCGGCATGAAGTACGGACATACAAAAGAAGAAGGACTGATGGATCAGAAAAATATCATGATCGCAAAATATATGGAGTTTAAAAACCGTTTTGAAGCAGAATACGGTTCTGTAAATTGCAAAGAGATCATCGGATATGATGTATCCACACCAGAAGGACTGCAGGGGGCACTGGAAAGTGGAAAAATGACAGAATTTTGTCCTTGCCTTGTGGAAAAAGTAATTGCGATCACAGAAGAAATATTAAGTGAAGACTAAGGAGAAGAAAGATGAAGAAGTTTATCAGATGTATGAGCGTCGGATTACTTGCAATGATGCTAGTAGTTGGATGCGGAAAAGCGAAAGGAGTTTCTGATGATGAACTCGTTTCAAAAGATAAGTTCACAGGAGATTTCCTGATCACAGCGGACGAAGCAAAAGACCTTATGGGAAAAGACGATGTTATCTTCGTGGATTGCCGTGGAGAAAAGTACTCTGACAAAGAGACGATCAAAGGTGCAACAGCAACAAGCTGGCAGGCAATCGGAACATGTGAAGAAAAATACGGCAAACAGGGTGATGAGAACTGGGGAAAAGTTCCACAGCCGGCAGAGTTAGCTAAGAAGCTTGGAAACCTCGGATTAGATCCGGAAAAAGAAATCGTTCTTTTAGGTGAGACACTCGGAGGATGGGGAGAAGATGCCCGCGTTCTCTGGGAACTGCGTGTAGCAGGATACAAAAACCTTAAGATGGTAGATGGTGGATACGAAGCGCTCGTTGCAGCCGGAGCTGAGACACAGAAAGGTCCTTCAAAGCTTGATAAAGTAGACGTAAAGATCGACAAGCTTGACATGACACACGATATGGAGACAGAAGAGCTTCAGAAAAACTACAAAGATTACAAAATTGTAGACGTTCGTACAGACGAAGAGTACGAAGGAGCTGTTAAATATAACGAAGCAAAAGGTGGACACCTTCCGGGAGCAATCCACATTCGTTACACAGACCTCTTCCGCGAAGACGGAACATTAAGATCACAGGCTGATATTGAGAAAATGTTAAGCGATGCAGGCATTTCAAAAGATGACAAGATCGTAACATACTGTACAGGTGGTATCCGTTCCGCATATGCGCAGCTCGTATTTGAGATGGCAGGATGTAAAAATACATGGAACTATGACCAGTCTTACTGTAGATGGGCAGTTGTAGGCGACGTTGAAAAATAATGAAAATGAACGATCAGGGTGTTGGATTTCCGGCATCCTGATTGTAGCATATGCATGAAAGTGGAGGATAGGCATATGGGAATCAGTTTGAAAAAGAATATAAGAAAATATATGGCGACAGCAGTCGCTGCAGTAGCAGTTATAGCTATGACATTTACCACACTTCCGTGTGAAGCGGCAACAAAGAAACCAACGAGTATGACAGTCGTTGCGTCCGCAAAGACTGTTGATATTAAAGGAAAATCAGTTATTACAGTAAAATCCGTAAAACCAATCGGCGCAAGCAAAGCGGTTACATTCAAATCAAGCAACAGCAAAGTGGCAGCAGTTTCCGCAAAAGGTGTTGTAACAGGAAAGAAAGCCGGAAAAGTAAAAATTACAGTTACTTCCAAAGTAAATAAAAAGCTGAAAAAGACAGTTGCGCTCACAGTAAAAGATATCAAACCGACATCACTTACACTGAGCGCATCTAAGATTACTGTAAATGTTGGCAAGTCAAAAACACTTACAACAATAGCAAAACCGGCAGGTGTATATTGCCCGGTTACATTTAAATCAAGCAACAGTACAGTTGCAGCTGTAAGCAAAACCGGAAAAATCACAGGAAAGAAAGCCGGAAGCGCAACGATCACCGTTCGTTATGCAGAGAAAAACAAATCTCTTACAAAGACATGTAAAGTGACAGTAAATCCAAGAGAAATCGCAAAAGATCATTTCCAGGGAGAATTTCTCATTACCGCACTGGAAGCAAAAAAACTTATTGGAAATGAAAATGTAATCTTTTTAGATTGCCGCGGAGATAATTTTTCAAGTAAAGGAACGATTAAAGGTGCTACAGCAACAAGCTGGCAGGCACTTGCTACATGCGAATCCAAATATGGAAAAGCAGGAGATAAAAACTGGGGAAAAGTACCACAGCCTGCTGAGTTAGAAAAGAAACTTGGAAATCTTGGACTTGATAAAAACAAACAGATCATTCTCTTAGGCGAGACATCCAAAGGATGGGGAGAAGACGCCCGCGTTCTCTGGGAACTGCGCGTGGCAGGATATACAGATCTTAAGATGGTAGACGGTGGATACAATGCCCTGATCGAAGCAGGCGCTCCGACACAGAGTAAGTCATCTATACTTGCAAAGGTAAATGTAAAGATCGACAAACTCGATATGACACATGACATGGATACAGAAGAACTTTTGAAAAACTACAACGAATACAAAATCGTAGATGTCCGTACAGATGAAGAGTACAAAGGCGCGATCAAATACAACGAAGCCAAAGGTGGTCATCTGCCGGGAGCGATCCACTTACGCTATACAGATCTCTTCCGCAAAGACGGAACATTAAAATCTCAGGCAGCGATCGAGAAAACATTAAGTGATGCAGGAATTATAAAAGACGATCAGATCGTAACATACTGCACAGGCGGTATCCGCTCTGCGTATTCACAGATCGTATATGAGATGCTCGGATACGAAAAATCATGGAACCACGACCAGTCATTCTGGAGATGGGCAAAAGTAGGGAAAGTTGAAAAATAGTTCAGATGCCAGAAAAGGAGACACTTATGAAGAAAAGCTTAAAAAGACATTTGAAACACTTTACGTCAGTGATGATCGCTCTTGCAGCAGTCATCGCCGTAGCTGTAAGCGCACTGCCATCACAGGCAGAGGCAGCAGCAAAGAAACCAACAAGCATGACATTGAAGGTGACAACGAAGACAATTGATATTAAAGGAAAATCCGTAATATCTGTGAAACCTTCCAAGGCAAGCAAAGCAGTTACATTTAAAACAAGCAACAAAAAAATTGCAACCGTAACATCCAAAGGAGTAGTGACTGGTAAAAAAACTGGTAAAGTAAAGATTACAGTAACATCGAAAGCAAACAAAAAACTTAAAAAGACAGTGACTATTACTGTAAAGAATTTAAAACCATCAAAGCTTACGCTTAGTGCAACGAAAGCAGCATTAAAGACTGGAAGCACAAAGACATTAAAAGTGACCGTAAAACCAACTGGCGTATATTGCCCAGTGAAATATTCCACAAGTAATAAAGCAGTCGCTACGGTCAGCGCATCTGGAAAGATTACAGCGAAAAAGTCGGGAACTGCAACTATTACAGCAAAGGCAACACAGAAGAGCGCAAGCGGGAAATATTTAAAAGCAGCATGTAAAGTAACAGTAACAGCGAAAATCCCGGCAGCAGTGTCCGAAAGACAGGTATTCGTATCACCGGAATGGGTAAAAAGTGCAATGGCCGGTCAGCAGAAAGGATATGAAAACTTATTTATATCTGAAGTGGCTTACGGAAAAACAGAAGATGACAAAGCGTATAATGAAGCACATATTCCAGGTGCATATCATATCAATTCCGATGCAGTAGAATACGATGACTGGAACCTTGATGGTGTGGATGATCAGAAACTTTACGAAGATACAAAAGTAGCGCCGGAAGATAACTTCAACATTCGAAATGCAAAACAGCTTGCCGAATTCCTTAAAAAAAATGGAATTACGAAAGATACAAAAGTAGTATTATATGGGAAAGATGCAACCGATTCCAGCGTAACACGAGTAGCATTTGCAATGATCTACGCAGGTGTGGAAGATGTCAAAGTTGTTGATGGCGGTATGGAAGCATGGAAGAAAGTCGGCTTCAAAACAGAGAAGAAAGTAAATGTAGCAACAGAAGGCAATGAAAGCTATGCATTCGGAACAACGATCCCTGCACATCCGGAGTATATTCTTTCTACAGATGATGCGAAAGAAAAACTGGAAAATGATGCAAATTTCCGCCTTGTAAGCATCCGATCTGAGAAAGAATTCCGTGGAGAAAAGACAGGATATACATATATTAATTATACAGGAGAGCCTTTAGGCGCCGTATGGGGACACGATACAAATGATGGAAGCTATACGAAGAATGGAAAAACAGCTGGTCTTAGTACGGTGAAATCTTATCTTGCGGAGTCCGACTCTTCTCTGGACAATGAGTTATCCTTCTACTGCGGTACCGGATGGCGTGCAACAATCCCATTCTTGATCTGCTATCAGAATGACGTAAAAAATGTCAGCGTCTATGACGGCGGCTGGTGGGCATGGCAGCTTAACTGGCAGGATGATGAAAAAGAATGGCCGATCCAGAAAGTATCGCCGGCCGATGCAAAAACTTACGGCAATTTATCCTTTGCGAAGAAAGAGATTACAACCGACAGCGAAGGAAATTTACTGATGGCAAAAGAAGCATCCGTGAAAGAAAATCCTCTGACCTGTTGGCCGGAGCGCATTCGTAAATATATCGAGTATGGATATGGAACAGAACTGAGCAGTTCCATCGTAACTGTTGACCAGGAAGGAAAGGTAA
Organism: Lachnospiraceae bacterium; assembly: GCA_030538915.1. Lineage (GTDB taxonomy): Bacteria > Bacillota > Clostridia > Lachnospirales > Lachnospiraceae > Dorea_D. The sequence continues at coordinate 21,885 of JAUNTC010000023.1, forward strand.
CAACAATCGCGTTTGGAGTGGCAACCGTTACTGCAAAAACTCCGGCAAGTGAAGCAGCTTATAAGATCAACGTGCAAAAAGGAGAAGACCTTTATACAAGCTGGACAAGTATGGAATTAGAACCGGAAGTAGTACTGAAAGCAGTAGAAGATGGTGATATGGACATATTAGATATCCGTTTCGCAAGCAAAGTATTGAGCAGTGGTTTGGATGCCGGATATGCGGCAGGTCATATCAAAGGTTCCATCTGGGCACCGGCATGGCCGACAACAACTGCAACTGCGCAGGCAAATGTAAGAAAAGAAGCTGAGAAGATTAAAAACAGTGCAAACCCAACTACCATCGTCTGCATGGCAGGCGAAGAAGGCGCGCGCCGTGCGGCAGCAGTTCTTATAGACGCAGGAGTGCCGAAGTCAAAACTTAAGATCTTAAGAGGTGGCGGAATCGAGCTTGTGAAAAACTATAAAGACAGACTGGTGACCGGAACAGAAGAATAGAAAAATCGAAAAAGGCTCGTCGTGCTGACAGAGAAGTCAGTGCGGCGGGCCTTTTTTGCAGGTATTATTTTGGTTGGTTTTTAATCTTATTATATAGTGAAAGATATTCCTTTAAGAGGCGGCGCTCTTTTTCGTCAGCATTTCGAAAAAGAGAAACACAGATCGAAGGGACGGGATTCAATTCACCGTAGGATTGATCTCTGACAAGATAATCTAAACTAACGTCAAATAGTTCGCATACCAGGATCAGCTTTTCAAGAGAAAGAGAAGACAAGCCACGTTCCACACTACTACAATGCTTGACAGAAATATCCAGTTTTTCTGCAAGCTGTTCTTGAGTCATTTTCTGCTCTTTTCGTAAAGATGCAATCTTTTTCCCGATTTTTAAATTTAATTCTGACATATTATTACACCCTTTTGTGATTTAATGTTTACAACCCATTATAGATGCATAATTAATGATTAATAACCAACTAATAAGTGTTGCTAGACTACACCTAATAGGTGTATAATTATTGTATAAAAATGACAGAAAAATTGCTGATTTTGACATTTTTCTTTTTTTTTGTAAAAAATCGATATTGTATAGTTAGAACATATAATTACTGACGGGAGGAAGATATGTCAAGCATAATAAACATATCGTATAGTTATTTAACAAATCAGGGAGAACGGGAAGTAAATGAAGATTACTTAGACACGTCAACTACAACTGAGAGATTGGCGTTTATTTTATGTGACGGCTTGGGCGGGCATGGCAATGGAGATGTTGCTTCCAGATTTGTTGTGGATGAGATGAAAATAGCATTAGAACAGGGAATGAGCATACAGAAGCTTTGCAGCCTGAAGAGATATTATCTGAGGAAGGTGAGTATCAAGCCTCAATTCTGGAGGCCAGTGAGTATCAGAAAATATGCAGAGATACACTTGGCAGAACAAAAGAGATTTCTTTAGATGACGAAAATCTGACACGTAGAGGAGATAAATTAGAATTTTTTGCAAGTCCTGTGGATGCATATATATGGCCAGAGAAATGTTGGACAATAGAAAGTATGGATGGGACAATTAAGACGGATAGTATATGCAAGATGGATATAAACGGAAAAACTTACAAAGTAACAGCATATGCACACAAAGATGACAAAAGTATCACCGGAGTTATCACGGATAAGGTGGAAATATTTATACCGAAAAACGTGTTAAAAATTACAAATGCATAACCTCGAGAGAAAAAGTTGCTATTATAGTATCAGTGATGAATCAGTCGAAAAAGAGAGGATAAAGAGATGTATTGTAGAAAATGTAGAAAATGCGGAGCAAAATTAAACGGGACAGAACGTTTTTGCACGCATTGTGGAGCGAAAATTGATTATTTTAATGAAGGACTGAATGCAGAAGATATCGTCCAGGGAATACAAAACACAAATTCTGAAGTAAATCAAATGGCTGTTAAAAGCGCACAGACAGGAGCAAGCCGTATCATAAAATGTATAGTAGCAGGTGTTCTTGCTGTGTCTATAGTAGGTGCAGGTGCGTGTGTAGGATATTTAAAACACACTGCAAAATCGGCAGATACAAAGCAGGATCAGGTAATGGAAAGAAAAACTACAGAGAAAGAAAAAACTGTGGAGGAAGCAAAAGAATCAATACCAGAGTTTACTTTGTCAGAAGAGCAGCAAGAAAAGATCCAATATGCTGCAGGTATGTTCCTGAGGGCTGCAAGAGAAGAAGAAGGTTTCACACAAGATGATGACTTTAACCTTCAGATAAAAAAAGGGAAAGTGTCAGATTCAATTCTATCAAAGGTGGCAACTGCGATCGCATACGAAGATGATAGCGTAATGAGTGAAGGTGAGGATCCTTCGGAAATAGATAAAGATGATCCTTTAAGCAGAAAGTTCTTGCGGATAGAGGATTGCCAGAAGTTTCTAAAAGATACATTTCAGAAAGATTAACAGGCACTCGCCCTATCTCTCCATAACTCTCCATAAGTGTTACCC
>JAUNTC010000109.1 GCA_030538915.1 Lachnospiraceae bacterium
TTCGGATCAACGAAAAACTCCACAATGTAAAACATGGCCTTGCCCTAACAACAAAAAAATCCCAAAGCTTTTTGCTTTGAGATTATCATTCAATCGGAGTGACAGGATTTGAACCTGCGACCTCTACGTCCCGAACGTAGCGCTCTACCAAGCTGAGCCACACTCCGGCATGTGAACCGAATATCGTGTAGCTGATACTCGGTGCCCCTGCCAAGGAACTACGGATAGAGGACTCGAACCTCTACTAACAGAGTCAGAGTCTGCTGTGCTGCCATTACACCAATCCGCATTACGTAGTTCTCTGTTCTGTTCGTTGTCTGTTGTGTTTCATCAGCGAACAAATATTATTATATCAGCAAATTCAAAAATTGCAAGTGTTTTTTTAAATTTTTTTATTTTTTTTGCAATTTCTTTTTACAGAACCTCGCAAAGCCTTGTAAAATGGGCGTTTGCGAGGTTTCATATTTTTGCATTATTTCAGGTCTTCGAATAATCTCTCGGCATATACACCGTCTTTGATCAGTTTTTTAAAGGATTCTACAACATAGTCTTTATCTTCTTTGTACGTCACTCCAAACCATTTATCATGAGAATCGAGAACTTTTACAGATACTTTGTCGCCTTTCAGCAGTTCATCGATATAGATTGGCAGTAGATATTCTGCTTTCAAAATATCTTTATCGCCCATTGTCTCAAAAAACTCTCTAAAGCCACCTTCCAAAAGTTCCACGAATTCCGGTGTCAGTCCCCACATATTCATAGAGACGATGGATTGCGGATCGATCGCGCGCAGACCCTCTTCTGTCTGAGCCGCTGCACCATCCTCTGTCTTAATGATATTATGGGTTTCACGGATACCACTTAAATATCCATCTGCATTAAGCTCACAGACGCCTCTTGTAACAGCGCCATTTTCACTCAACGTATTATTAAGAACAAAGCCGGCCATGCAATAAGCATTACTCTTCTCCGGCGTATATTCCATCAGAAAATCATGGAGTTTGACAAATGCTTCTTTTCCATAGTAGTCATCTGCATTGATCACTGCAAATGGTTCTGTCAGGCTATCCTTGCAGGACAAAACTGCCTGACCGGTTCCCCATGGTTTCGTACGCCCTTCCGGAAGTGATATTCCTTCCGGCAGTGCATCCAATTCCTGGTAAGCATAGGCAATCTCTACATTCAAATCTTTACAGATTTTCTCAATACGATTGCCAATTGCTTCCTGAAACGCTTCCTTAATATCCTTGCGGATAATAAATACAATCTTATTAAATCCTGCTTTGATGGCATCATGGATAGAATAGTCCATGATAATCTCTCCATGCAGGCCAACAGGAGCCAGCTGCTTGATCCCACCGCCAAAGCGCGAACCAATACCTGCTGCCATGATGACTAACGTTGTTTTCATTCTATATTCACCTTGCTTTCACGGACAAAAAACTATTCCACAGTAACACTCTTAGCCAGATTTCTCGGCTTATCTACATCCAGACCTCTTGCAACACTGACATAGTATCCAAGAAGCTGCAGCGGGATTACTGCAAGTGATGTTGCGAATAACGGATCTGTCTTTGGGATGTATACAGTGAAATCAACGGTGTCTTCAATGTTGTACTGTCCAAAGTTTGTAAGTCCCATAAGATAAGCGCCACGACTCTTGCACTCAACCATATTAGAGATTGTCTTTTCATAGAGATTCTGCTGTGTCAGAACACCAACAACAAGAATACCATCCTCAATAAGAGAAATCGTTCCATGCTTTAACTCTCCTGCTGCATAAGCCTCAGAATGAATGTAGCTGATCTCCTTCATCTTAAGACTTCCTTCCAGACAGATTGCATAATCGATACCACGTCCTACGAAGAATACGTCCTTCGCATTTGCCTGCTTAGAAGCAAACCACTGGATGCGCTCTTTGTCTTCGATGATCTTCTCGATCTTCTCCGGAATCGTCTTCATCTCTTCGATCAGTTCTGTATAACGTGCGTCATCGATCTGACCTCTTACTTTTGCAAACTGTACTGCAAGTGCATATCCTGCGATCAGCTGTGTGCTGTATGCTTTTGTTGTAGCAACAGAAATCTCCGGTCCGGCAAGTGTATAGAATACATTGTCTGCCTCTCTTGCGATAGAAGAACCCACTACGTTTACGATTGCCAGTGTGCGCACACCTCTCGCCTTAGATTCACGAAGTGCTGCCAGTGTATCTGCAGTCTCTCCGGACTGGCTTACTAAAATAACAAGATCTTTCTCATCCAGGATTGGATTGCGGTAACGGAATTCAGATGCAAGCTCTACACGAACCGGAATTCTTGCAAGGTCTTCCATTACATACTGTGTTGCCACACCAACATGATAAGCAGAACCACATGCAACGATATGGATCTGACGGATGTCTTTGATTTCTTCCTCAGAAAGGCCAACTTCTGTAAGGTCAATCTTACCATCTTCTGTCAGTACAGAATTCAATGTATCTGCAACAACTCTTGGCTGTTCATGGATCTCTTTGATCATGAAATGCTCATATCCACCTTTTTCAGCAGCCTCTGCATCCCATTTGATCTCCTTTGGCTCGATCTCGATCTCATCTCCGTCAAGGTTGTAGAATGTGATCTCACCTTTGCGAACGCGAGCCATCTCCTGGTTACCGATATAGTAAACATTTCTTGTATAATTCAAAATAGCCGGTACGTCAGAACCAATATAAGAAGCACCATCAGCGATACCAAGTACCATCGGGCTGTCTTTTCTTGCTACGTAAATCTCTTCCGGATAATCTTTAAATAAAACTGCAAGTGCATAAGAACCACGGATGCGGATGATCGCATGATTGATCGCATCTACCGGTGTTCCTTCATATTTCTTATAATAATAATCGATCAGCTTAACTGCTACTTCTGTATCTGTCTCTGAATAGAATGTATAACCTTTTCTAAGTAATTTCTCCTTCAGTTCCTGATAGTTCTCGATAATACCATTGTGAACAGCTACTACATTGCCATCATCACTCTTATGCGGATGCGCATTGTTCTCAGACGGCTCACCATGTGTAGCCCATCTTGTATGTCCGATTCCACATACTCCCGGAACCGCTGCTCCGTTGTCTGTCTTCTCAGCAAGCACTTTCAGGCGTCCTTTTGCCTTAACAACTGCTGTCTCGCCATCCTCATTGCAAACCGCGATTCCTGACGAATCATATCCACGGTACTCTAACTTGGATAAGCCCTCTAATAAAATCGGTGCTGCCTGATTGTTACCTGTATATCCTACAATTCCACACATATTATTATATTACTCCTATCTTTCTAACCAAAATTATCTTGCCTTCTCTTTTTCGTTGATCACATCTACAACTGAATCTACATACTTCTGGCATATTTCCTTTGTCTCTGCTTCAACCATAACACGAATAAGCGGTTCTGTTCCGGACTCGCGCACAAGAATTCTTCCTGTATCGCCAAGTTCATCCGCAACCTTCTGAACTGCTGCCCGCACATCCGGGTCAGCCTGCGCAACTGCCTTATCCTGCACACGTACATTAACAAGTACCTGTGGGTAAATGTGAAGATCCTCTGTGAGCTGGCTCATTTTCTTCTTTCTCGCCATCATAACTTCCATCATCTTAAGACTTGTCAAAATGCCGTCTCCTGTAGATGCATATTTTGAGAAAATGATATGACCAGACTGCTCTCCACCAATTCGACAGCCATTCTTCTGCATATATTCGTATACATATTTATCACCGACAGCAGTCTTCGCATATTCGATTCCCTGCTCGTCAAATGCTTTATACAGTCCAAAGTTGGACATTACAGTTGTAACAACTGTATTGGTCACGAGTTTTCCACGCTCCTTCATATATCTTCCGTAAATGTAAAGGATAGCATCTCCATCGACAACCTGTCCTTTCTCATCTACGCAAAGACAACGGTCTGCATCTCCATCGTAAGCAAATCCAACGTCCATTCCTTCTTCTACAACATATTTCTGCAATCCTTCGATATGAGTAGATCCAGCATCTGTATTGATATTCGTTCCGTTCGGATCTGCATGGATCACATAAGTCTTTGCTCCAAGCGCATCAAATACAGACTTTGCGATATTCCATGAACTTCCGTTTGCACAGTCCAATGCAACCTTCACACCTTTGAAAGAATACATTCCAAGGGAAATAAGATATCCTACGTAACGATTTCTTCCGGATACATAATCAACAGTACGGCCGATTTTCTCTCTATGTGCGTAAGGAACTTCCACATATTTCTCGCCAAAGAGCTCCAGCTCTCCATCTAAATATGCTTCGATGAGAGAAATCGTCTCCTCGTCCATCTTCTCTCCATTTCCATTGATCAGTTTGATTCCATTATCATAGTAAGGGTTGTGACTTGCAGAGATCATAATTCCACAGTCAAATTCATCCACTCTTGCTACATATGCTACAGAAGGTGTTGTCGTAACATGGAGAAGATATGCATCTGCTCCGGAAGCTACCAGACCTCCAACTAAAGTATACTCAAACATGTAACTTGAGCGTCTTGTGTCTTTACCGATTACGATCTTCGCCGGAGTGTCATCTCCGTTACAACGCTTTAATTCTCCATAATACCATCCTAGAAAACGTCCAATCTTATAAGCGTGATCTGCTGTCAGATTCATATTCGCCTCTCCGCGAAAACCATCGGTTCCAAAATACTTACCCATTCTTTTTAATCCTTTCTTCCTAAATATATATCCGGCAACCATAAAGGCCGGTCCTAGATTAGTCATCTCTTCTCAGTTTTAATGTTACTGTAAATCAGTCTACAATCCTATATATTATATCCTAATTTCAATAATTATGCTACCCCTTTCGTGTCATTACCTATTATATGTCTATTGTACACGGGAGTTTGACAGTTGAATAATGTAAAAAGTACTTACAGGCCTTATAAAA
>JAUNTC010000110.1 GCA_030538915.1 Lachnospiraceae bacterium
TATTGTGGACAACTGCTCTCATATTTCAAATTTGAGTTTCGCAATTACCTACATAATAGATTTCTACATTATCATTTGTTGTAAAAAATGACATACAAAAAACCTCCTTTTTCCGTACATATTTCTACTCCCACTATAACACATTTTATCACCATTGTGTGTATTTCCCATTTCTATACACTTATAGACGATATAAATAAATAGCCTTTCTTATAATCAATTTCAATTTAACAAACATTTACAAAAGTTTTATAATAATTACAGAAAACAAACCGATGTGCAAAACTGTACATCCACATAACGAGGAGGAAAATAACATGAAAAAACGTAACCTTATCACTTCGCTTGTAGTTGCTGGTGCACTTTGCTTCAGCTCACTGCTGAACGTATCTGCAGCAACATTCCCTGGCAAGGACATCAAAGAGACAGATCTTGAAAAAGTAACTTATCAGTTTATGGACGAAACAAACGCTGGTAAATACAAACTTGTTAACACAACAACTCTGAAATCATGGGTTGACAAAGGCGAAAAGATGGTGGTTATCGACACCATGCCAGCAGATTCTTACAGCAAAACAAACGGACATGTTCCAGGAGCGATCAACTCTGTTGCACCAATGACAACTGCTGAGTATACAGATGCTCAGAAAGCTGACTTAGACTCTCAGCTCAACAAACTCGTTCCAAAGAAAACAATTAAGAAAACTACATGGTCTAAAGTTTCTAAAAAAGTTTACAGCAAACTGAAAAAATCAGAGCGTAAGATCAAAAAGGTAAAAAAAGGCAAAAAAACACTTACTTACTATTACAAAAAAGTTGTAAAAACTTCAAAAGTAACAGATAAAAACTACAAGATCGTAACTTACTGTGGACATATCGGATGCGCACGTTCTCACGTTGCCGGTGCATACCTTGTAAAAGAGGGATACAAAAATGTATACCGTTACGGTGGTGGAATCACTGCTTGGGCTGATGCAGGATATCCGGTAGAAGGAAAAGCTGACGCACAGTAATATAAGAAACTCTTGTATTAGAGAGCTTCTATGAAAGCAAAACGAGAGGCTGCTCAAACAGCCTCTCGTTTTTTCATCTCATTCGAGAAGGTCTCGACCAAAATCAAGAGAGAGAGGAAAACTATATGCAAAGTCATAAAATTTTAAAAAAACGGCTTCTGACTCTGCTGCTCACAGCCGGATTCTTATTTGGTTCTGTCTTTGCTATCGGAATTGATACACAAGCTGCCACAAAGCGTCTGAAAGTCACACCGACAAACAAAACCATTTACGTTTGGAAAGCAACAACACTGAAGGCCAATAAAAAAGTACGCTGGTCTATCTACAAAGGAAGCAAATATGTACAAATCGTTTCCAAATTAAGACATGCTTCTAAAATAACTGTAAAAGGTAAAAAAAGCGGAACTTCTTACATCAAAGCAAAATACGGCAAATCTGTCAAAAAAGTAAAAATTGTAGTAAAGAAAAAAGTAAAAACACAAAGCAAAGTACCGACAAAGATCAATCTTACGATCAGTCAAAATTCCATTGGTATCGGCGAGAACTGCACCGTATATGTAAAATCGGTAGTTCCATCCGGAGCCAGTAAAGCCGTGACCTATTCATCAAGCAACAAAAAAATTGCTACCGTATCAAAAGCAGGCATTGTTACAGGAATTAATGAAGGCACTGCTACGATCACCGCAAGATCAACAAAAAACAGCGCAAGAAAAGCAACCGTACGCATTACTGTTGTAAAAACATTGGCAGGAACGGTAAGCTTAAGTGCAAATATTTCTGATGAGACAAAATGTCCAAAAGGAAAAGTAGCTAAAATATGGATCCCGGTTCCACAGTCTGATATAAACCGTTCACAGACAATCGCACCGTCTACGATCAAATATACTGCAGAGCATGCCACAGAAGCAAAGATTACAACTGATTCTGCAGGCAATAAAGCACTTTATGTTATGTGGGATGAAACAGTAGAACCGAAAGACCGTACTGTAGATTTCTCATTTGAAGTCATCCGAAGAGCAATCGTACGTCCCAAAAATATGCAGGCACTTGAAAAAGGTACTGTAGACAATAAAAAAATGGCGAAATATTTGAGCGAAACCGAGCGAAGCGGATCTATAACAAGTGGAATCGTAAAAGAGACAGCTGACAAGATTGTCAAAGATGCAAATGCAAAAACTGTTTATGAAAAAGCACATGCTGTTTACAACTGGGTTTGCGAGAACCTGAGACGTGACAGCAGTACACCGGCGATCGGATCTGGTGATGTACAGTATATCCTTCGAAATACAGATAAGGGAATTGGAAAATGTACCGATGTTAACTCCGTCTTCGTCGCACTCTGCCGTGCAGCTGGTGTACCGGCAAGAAGTGTTTATGGATTAAAGCTTGACGCTATGATCAACACACCAGGAACACCTTACGTACAGAAATGTAAACCACAGTATTACCTTCCTGGCTACGGATGGGCTGAGGCAGATGTAAGCGCCTTACTGAAGCTTTCCAATATCAAAGGTCACGAAGATGAATATCGTGGTGAAAATGCTTCTGCAGAAAACAAACAGATCTGGAAATCACTGAAAGACGAATATTGGGGAAATGCCGATGAACAGTGGATGATGCTCACTGCCGGCGGAGATCTCAATCTTTCACCGAAACAGAGCGCAACAAGCCCGGAAGACGCTGTGCGCAATGAAGATAACTCCGTGAAAAACTACGGAATTCTCAACGAAAATGGAACACTTCATTACTTCGCATATCCATATGCAGAGTATGATGAACATTACTTAAACACTTATGGCGAAACCGATTTTGATTACACCTATTCTTTTAAAGAAGGGCTCGACGACTGCGGTTGCTAAATAAGTGCCATAAATGAATAGAATAGATCCTTCTTATTCATTAAGACCCCGTGAAGCATAGGATGCAAATGCATCAGGCCTCACGGGGTCTCTTATGAAGAAAATTAATTATGTATAGCTTGTCTTATTGTCTCTTAAGAACTTTCACGATTTCTGCCATGTACATTGTGTGATAGTCTTTCTCCGGATACCATTTCGTATCGCACTCTCCATCTGTAAAGCACTCTGGAAGCATATCCTGTGCATACAGCTTTCTACATACAAATACGAGATTTGCTTCTTCTACTGCTGTTGTTCCGTCCACACAAAACGGATGAAGTCCGGCTTCTTTCCACTTATCTTCCACATCACGTCCGGAGACTCTTCCGCATACAGTCAATGCCTCTCTTTGTTCTTCCGGAAGGAAAGATAATGTAAAATACTCATTTGCATCTACAAATCCCTTTGTATATCTCTGTGGGCGAATGTAAGCAGTTGCTACATTTTTACCCCACATAATTCCAAGACCACCCCAGCTGGCTGTCATTGTATTGCTTTTTGACTCATCACCTGCTGTGATCAACATCCACTCTTTGGAAATCTTATGAAATGGATTAAATTCCAGTGTATCAATAGAAATCTCTTTAAATGCCATTTTCCTTACTCCTGTCTTCTATGATCTTTATAAGTTTCTATAGTTGTATTTTTATTTCACAATTACTCTACGGAAGTTTTTCTTACCTTTTTTAAGAATCATTCCTTCTCCACCCATATCATCTACTTTAAACATTGCATGGATGTCTTCTACTTTCTCGCCATCAACGGCAACTCCGCCCTGCTGTACTGCACGACGTGCCTCAGATTTAGAAGGAACCAGTCCGGATTTCAGTAACAGTGTCATAATATCGATCTGACCGTCTTCAAAATCTTCTGCCGTAAGCTCTGCTTTTGGCATATCTGCTGCAGCGCCTGTGCTGAACAGTGCTCTTGCAGCTTCCTGTGCTTTTTCTGCCTCTTCTTCACCGTGAACAAGCTTTGTAAGCTCGTATGCAAGAATCTCTTTTGCTGTATTAAGCTGTGCGCCTTCCCATGTATCCATCTTATCAATCTCTTCCAGTGGAAGGAATGTCAGCATACGGATACATTTCAGAACATCCGCATCTGCAATATTTCTCCAGTACTGGTAGAACTCAAATGGAGAAGTCTTGTTCGGATCAAGCCATACAGCACCGCTCTGTGTTTTACCCATTTTCTTACCTTCAGAGTTGAGAAGCAGTGTGATTGTCATAGCACTTGCATCTTTTCCAAGTTTACGACGGATAAGCTCTGTACCTGCGAGCATGTTGCTCCACTGGTCATCTCCACCAAACTCTAAGTTACATCCGTAGTTCTGGAATAACTCATAGAAATCATATGCCTGCATAATCATGTAGTTGAACTCTAAGAAGCTCAAACCTTTCTCCATTCTCTGTTTGTAGCACTCAGCTGTCAGCATTCTGTTTACTGAGAAATGTGGTCCAACTTCGCGAAGTACATCAATGTAGTTCAGGTCAAGCAGCCAGTCTGCATTGTTTACCATAAGTGCTTTTCCTTCAGAAAAATCGATGAAACGGCTCATCTGCTCTTTGAAGCAGTCACAGTTATGCTGGATCTGCTCCGGTGTCATCATACTTCTCATATCTGTTCTTCCGGATGGATCGCCGATATATCCGGTTCCTCCACCGATCAGAGCGATTGGTCTGTTACCTGCTTCCTGCAGACGTTTCATTAAGCAAAGCGCCATAAAATGTCCTACATGAAGGCTGTCTGCTGTCGGGTCAAACCCGATATAAAATGTTGCCTCTCCGTTATTAACGAGATCTCTGATTCTCTCTTCATCTGTTACCTGCGCGATCAGTCCGCGTGCCTGTAATTCTTCATAAATCCCCATTTTGTATTCTCCTTTTCATTTACTTGAAATTTGTTTATTTTTTATGTTATAATCACAACCACCGGCTTAGCCGGTGGTTTGCTTTGACCCTATAAGGGTCTG
>JAUNTC010000024.1 GCA_030538915.1 Lachnospiraceae bacterium
ATTTTGGAGACAGGGAGACACAGGAACTTTGTTGGGACAACGAAAGTACCGTTGAGACGGTAGCTCTTTTATCACGGGTGTAAGTGAGAAAATAAGAAGAAATAGAAAAATTGGCAGATGGTGAAAAGTATCTACAAATAAGTGGGAAATGTGATATAATAAATAACCGAAGATGTTTTTAATTTGGAAGGAGTAAATCATGAAAAGAAAGTTAGGAATAGTGCTGATGACATTTGTTATGGCATTTGCACTAAGTGTACCATGTTATGCTGCAAGCAGCAAAAAACCGGTAGTTTCGGTTTCAAGTTTCACAAGAGATACAATGGTTGTGAAAAGCAGTAATAATACGGGAGCAAAAGGTTACCAGATTAAGTACGGAACAAAGAGCAGCCTGGCAGGTGCAAAGACAATCAATGTTGTTACAAAAACTAATCTGAATAAAAGTATTTCAGGTTTGAAGGCTACTACAAAGTACTATGTAAAAGTAAGAGCATATGCGACTGTAAATGGAAAGAAAGTATATTCTTCCTGGTCAGACAAGAAATCATGCTCGACAAAGAGTTACAATCGTGCCTATGTAAATGTTATAAAAATTAACCTTGAGAAAGGGAAAAAGAGCACGAACAAATGGGACACCGATACTAAGAATTACACAGCTCCATATATGGCTGAAGTAAAGGTATATGGTTCAACAGGAACATATACTAAAAGACAGTGGGTAAAGCTTTCATACAAAGGTAAAACAAAATATACATTTGTAGAACCAAGCAGAGGAAAAGTCCCATTTACAAGAGTAAAGCACAATTTCACATTTGCAAATTATAAAAAATATTGCAAAAATAAGACTCAGGAAAAACTTCTGAAGACAGCACTTGATTTATATAATAGCGGAAGAGTGATCCACCACAGTAAAAATCCTTCAAAGGGATATGATTGTTCTGGATTTACACGTTATTTATATAATAAGGCAGATATCTGCTGGCTTGAGGCAACTCCTGCAGAACAGTGTGCTTCTATTGATATAAAGACAAAGAAGATTTCTAAATTACAGCCGGGAGATTTGTTATTCTTTGACGATGATAAGTATGATGGAAAGAAGATCGATCATGCAGGTATGTATATTGGAAATGGAGAATTCATTCAGAGTGCAGGATTAAAAGCATCTGGAACTGACGGAATGAGCATCAGACCGCTTACAGGAAAGTATAAAGAAAGATTTCTGTGCGGAGGAAGATTTTCTAAGTATAACAAATAAGAATTAATTTAGAATCACTATTTCGAGAGAACTGTTCTTAGGGACAGGGAAATAGTGATTCTTTTTGATATGGATATTTTCACTACTACATCTGGAGCAACATCACCATCACCGGCATTGTGACAATTGAACATAATGTTGTGACGACGTTGATCGCACTTGCGTATTGGGAGTCATTTTCGTATACCTGGCACATTTGTGTAACGGTTGAGGCAGACGGTGTTATAACAGCGAGAAATACTATAAGCATGATTTTATCACCGTTTGTCGTAAATGTGGAAAAGTGACTTAGTTTTATGAGTGCAAGTGTAAAAAGTGGGATTGCAATTAAACGAAGAAAAGTAATAAAATACACGCGTTTATTTGCAAATATTTCCTTGAAATCCATGCCTGCAAAAATCATACCTGTTACAAGCATACTTGCAGGTCCGATCATGCTGCCGATGGAACTACAAGTGTTATTTATGATTTCCGGCAGACGGATCTTTGTAAAGAAAAGCAAAATTCCGATAAAGACGGAAATCATATTAATATTTAAAAGAATCTTTTTCCAATCATAGGAGGCCTCACGGCTTATCATCTTTTTACAGTGTGTCCATATAAAGAGGAGCTGCACGCTCATGTAGACACATCCATATAATACCCATTCATTTCCTAAAATATAAGTTACAATCGGCACGATCAGATTGCCGGTATTCGAGTAATAGACGGATGTAAGTTCGACTTCGTCCAAATGGATGATTTTTCCTATAACAGAAACTACAATAAGAAGAATAATCTGGATCAGGATCGAAGCTACAAAGGCAAGTTGCAGACCTTTTACAGTATCTGGAGTGTAATCTACCTGAAATGCATTGATGATCACGCATGGAATAACAAGGTAGAGGATAATTTTGGATAGAACCTTACTGTCACTGTCTTTTATAAGCCCTAATTTTACGATTAAATATCCCATAAAAATCATAAGAAAAAGCTGTGCAATTTGTTTTGCTAAAAGTATGCTAATAGTCATAATATCGTCTCCAATAAGAAATAATAAACATAAGTAGTATAGTACTTCTCATTGAAAAGTACAAGGAACTGTCTAATCATTCGTAAGGATGTAAAACGAAAATATTTCATTGTTATTGATAAAATGGTACAATGTAAGAATAGAAATTTATATGTAACTATCGAGGTAACAGTTGAAATGAAAAAGCTTGATTTTGAAAATGGAACAATTACTGGCAACATTCTGGGAACGGCTATGCCTATGCTTGTCGCTCAGATATTGAATCTTTTGTACAATATCGTAGATCGTATTTATATTGCCCGCATTCCGGATGTTGGAACGAAAGCACTTGGTGCTGTAGGATTATGTTTTCCGGTGATCATTATCATTACTGCGTTTGCAAATCTGTTCGGTGGTGGCGGTGCGCCATTATTTTCGATTTATAGAGGAAAAAAGGAAGAAGACAATGCAAGTCATGTGATGAATACTTCTTTTTCTATGCTTTGTGCTTGCGCAGTAGTTCTGATGGGAATTGGATTTTTATTTGCTCGTCCGATTTTGACATTATTCGGAACTTCTGAAAGTGCAATGGTTTATGCGTATCCTTATATGATGATCTATCTTCTGGGAACATGGCCTGCTATGGTAGCGGTTGGTATGAATCCATTTATTACGGCGCAAGGATATTCCATCGCTGGAATGTTTTCTGTTGCGATTGGTGCGGTTTTTAATCTATTGTTGGATCCGCTCTTTATATTTGTATTTGGATTAGGTGTGCAAGGTGCTGCAATCGCAACGGTAATTTCGCAGAGTATGTCAGCGTTATTTGTGCTTATTTTTCTTACAAGAAAATCAGAAATTAAAGTACGATTACTTAGAAAAAATGAAATGACTGCTTCAAAAGAATGTGCAAAAAATATTGTCGGTCTTGGAATGGCAGGATTTATTATGCAGGTGACAAATGGACTTGTTACGATCTGTTGTAATCATGTGCTTTCCGTAACAGGAGGGGACATTTACATTTCTGTCATGACAATTGTATCAAGCGTACGACAGCTTGTAGAGACGCCAATTCATGCCATAACAGAAGGTGCCTCTCCGATTTTAAGTTACAATTATGGTGCGCGTCGTCCGGCAAGGGTGAGAAAATCGTGTGTTGTGATGGGCATTATGATGTTTAGTTACACGGCAGTTATGTGGAGCGTGATCATTCTTATACCGGGAACATTGATCCGTGTGTTTACTTCGGACGCAGCATTGATGAGTGATAGTATTCCTGCGTTGAACCAGTATTTTGCTGCATTTATTTTTATGAATCTTCAGTATATCGGACAGACAACCTTTAAATCATTGAATAAAAAGAAGCAGGCGATTTTCTTCTCCCTGCTTCGGAAAGTGTTTATTGTAGTGCCGTTGACTTATATAATGGCATATGCGATGAAAATGGGAACAGACGGTGTGTTCCTGGCAGAACCGGTATCGAATGTGATTGGTGGAAGCCTTTGCTTTATTACGATGCTGCGGATGATTTTACCGGAGCTTAGGCGGATGGAAGTAGCTTCATAACGGGTAAGGTAAATTCAAGTCGAACAGCCGCGAGACTTGGCGCGTGATTCTTGCATTCTGGTCAATGAAATGTAAATAAAACTTAACTTGTCTTAATTTGGAGTACAGTCTATAATATGATGGTAATGACGATTGTCAGTTGAGAGGGAATAAGTGTGAATAATAAGAAAATTGTTCAGGGAATTTTAGATATAGGTGAATCAATGCTCCGGTCGGGAGCGGAGATATACAGAGTGCAGGACAGTATTGAGCGCATGTGTGAAAGCTACGGGTTTCTTCAATGTGATGCATTTGTAATACAGAGCAATATACAGATCTCTGTAGAGACGAAGGAACACAAGATCCTGACACAAATCCGGGAAGTGGAGAAAACTGGAATAGACTATGATAAGCTCAAGGAGCTCAACGAATTGTCAAGATATGTCTGTGCCAATAGACCGGATGACATTAAACTGCATGAAAAATATAGGGAAGTAATGGAAAAGCCGGCGCAGAAAGAATGGGTTATCTTTTGTGCGCAGGTGATCGGTGCAACGAGTTTTGCTGTCTTTTATGGCTGTAATTTTAAAGATACTCTGGCGGCACTTACATTGGCAGCATTTATTGTGCTTTTTGGAAAATGGATCTCAAAACGCGAGGAAAGTCTTTTAATCTATAATCTGCTCCTGGCTTTTTGTGCGGAAGTATTTGTAATCCTGTCTTTCCGCCTTGGAATTTCGGAGCACCCTGACTGGGTTATGATCGGTCTTGTCATGCTACTGATCAGTGCATTGGGATTGAACAGTGGAATACATGATATGGTCAATGCGAATTTTATTTCCGGATTTCTGGAGATCATGAATGCTTTACTTGGTGCCTTCGGAATTGCATGCGGAATTGCACTTGCTATGCTGTTAATGCGTTGGAAAGGTGCAACCGGATTTATTATGAATCCCAATGTATGTATCCAAGTCCTTTCCTGTACGATTGGTTGTACCGGATATGCGTGCTGGTTTGGTGTGCGAGGAAGGAAAAATATGCTCTATTCTGGAATCGGAGCGTTTATTACGTGGACGATTTATCTACTTGTATATGAGTTTACGGAAAATAATTTCTATGCATCGATTGTATCGGCAAGTTTTGTGGCGGCGTATACATACTATATGTCGAGAATTACAAAGTCACCGTCAACTTTATTTTTAACAGCGTCCGTATTGCCATTGATGCCGGGAGCGAGATTGTACTATATGATGTCTGGGATCGTGGCAAAAAGATATCCGGTAGTGTTAGAGCATTTGACGGTAATAGCTGAGATTTGCGTAGGAATCGCATTCGGATACTGGATCGTAGATATTGTTGTCCGCAATGTGAAAAATATTAAGAAACAAAGCAGATGATTATACATAGTTAGGAGACGAGCATGATGGATATACGAGAATGCTATGAGAAAATGGGAGCGGATTATGACGATGTTTCAGACAGAATGGGAAGTGAAAAGTTAGTAGAACGTTTCACCGGCCGTTTTCTGGATGACAAAAGTTATCAGATGATTATAGATGGCATCAAAGAAAAGGATGCAGAAACTGCATTTCGAGGTGCACATACGCTGAAAGGTGTCTGTTTGAATCTTGGATTTTCCAGACTTTATGAGGCGAGCAGAGATCTTACAGAAATATTGCGAGATCGAAAATTAGAAGGATACGAAGAAGCATTAGATGTTTTAAAGGAAACTTATCAAAGTACAGTAAAGGCAATCTGTGAATGGCAGCAGGGAAAAGACGAATAATGAAGGCAGTTGCGAGTCGAAAAAGAAGGAGAAAGAATGGAAACCAGATTATCAGACATGGTGATGGATGAAGATGGCGAATGGAAAGAATTCTACGACATTTTATATAAAGACGCATTGACCGGCGCGTACAATCGCAGATATTATGAAGATCATATGAAAAAGAAAAAGATAGGCGCCGGAGTCGCAATGATCGATCTGGATGATTTTAAATATGTGAATGATACATACGGGCACAGCATCGGGGATACATTTTTGAAAACAGAAGTAGCTGTGATTAAGAAAATGATCCGAAAAACAGATGCGTTGATCCGTTATGGCGGAGACTAATTTCTTCTTATTATGCCTGGAATCTCGAAGGAAGTATTTGATCGGAAGCTTCGAATGATCCGCAGACAGATCTGTGCAGTGGAGATGCCGGAAAGTATTGGAAGCCGTTTGTCTGTGAGCATCGGTGCAGTTCAAAACGAGAATGAGAAGGTTTCGGAAGCCGTTTCGCGTGCAGATTATTATATGTATCAGGCGAAGGCCTACAAGAATGCGATTGTGACCGAATGGGGAACCATTGATATGGACGATGGTCTGTCTCGCGTCGGCACGAGGAAAAACGCAAAGAGAAATATACTGATCGTAGATGATTCGATGATGAATCGTGAGATTTTGTGTGAGATGCTGGAAGATCAGTTCGAGATTGTTGAGGCACAGAATGGAAAAGAAGCGGTAGAGGTTTTGGAACAGTACGGGCGGGACATTTCGCTTGTACTTCTTGATATTGTAATGCCGGTCATGGATGGCTTTGAAGTTTTACAATATATGAATGAGAAAGAGATCATTGAGGAAATTCCGGTTATTATGATCTCCAGCGAGGATTCGACTTCTTTTATCCGCCGTGCTTACGAGATGGGGGTGTCGGATTATATAAGCCGGCCATATGATGCGAAGGTTGTATATAAGCGTGTTTTCAATACGATCAAGTTGTACGCAAAGCAGCGCAGACTGATATCGATCCTTACGGAACAGATCTGTTTAAAACAGGAAAGTAGACAGATCATGGTTGCCATTTTAAGCCATATCGTAGAATTCCGTAATGGAGAGAGCGGACCACATGTGCAGCATATTAATATGCTGACGCAGTCGCTTCTTGAAAAATTGATGAAGCATACCGAAGTGTATGCTTTGACCTGGATCGAGAGGGATCTGATTGTAATGGCCTCTTCCCTGCATGATATAGGAAAAATTGGAATTGATGAAAGAATCCTTAATAAAAATGGGAGACTGACTCAGGAAGAGTATGAAATCATGAAACAGCATACCGTGCTTGGAACACAGATACTGGAAGGATTGCAATATTACCAGGATGAACCGCTAGTGAAGACAGCACGTGAGATCTGTAGATGGCATCATGAGCGGTATGATGGAAGCGGATATCCGGATGGATTAAAAGGGGATGAAATCCCGATCAGCGCGCAGGTCGTAGCGTTAGCAGATGTCTACGATGCGCTTGTAAGTAAGCGTGCGTACAAAGAAAAATATACACATGAAGAAGCAATGCAGATGATCCTTGATGGAAAATGTGGAGTATTTAATCCATTACTTCTGGAGTGTTTAAAAGAGATTGCGCCGGAGATTCGAAATGAGATTTATGAGGAAGAGATCGCGGTAAAGTTGGCAAGTGAGTAAATAATAGGAAGGCGCATATCATGAAATATTTAACGATCGAAGAAAGGCTTGACAATTGCATTTCTCTATAATATCATTGAAATTAGATATGAGTACTGATTACTGACGGATAATTGTGGAGTACCACAGGGGAATCAGATACAGGTAAGTTTAAGCCGACCGTCTGGGCAACATTTATTCGAAGGGATAGATGTTGTCCTTTATTTTTTACCGCAAGGTGGAGAATGAAGGACCTGAAAATGAAAACGAGGGCAAAAGCAGGAGGATAAAAGTATGAAAACAGATATCGAAATCGCACAGGAATGTACAATGAAACCAATTACTGAGATTGCAGAGAAAGCAGGTATTCCGGATGAATACTTAGAGCAGTATGGAAAGTATAAGGCAAAGATTGATTATAATCTTTTGAAAAAATCCGAAGCAAAAGACGGAAAGCTTATTTTAGTTACTGCAATCAATCCGACACCGGCAGGTGAAGGAAAGACAACAACTACTGTTGGACTTGCAGACGCTATGCAGAAACTTGACAAAAAAGTTATGGTAGCACTTAGAGAGCCTTCCTTAGGACCTGTATTTGGTCTGAAAGGCGGAGCAGCCGGCGGTGGATATGCACAGGTTGTTCCGATGGAAGATATTAACCTTCATTTTACTGGTGACTTTCATGCGATCGGAGCGGCTAACAACCTTCTGGCAGCAATGATCGACAACCATATTTACCAGGGAAATGAATTAAATATTGACCCGAGAAAAATCGTATGGAAACGTTGTGTAGACATGAACGACAGACAGCTTCGTTTTATTACAGACGGACTTGGAGGAAGAGTAAACGGTGTGCCAAGAGAAGATGGATATGATATTACCGTTGCATCTGAGATCATGGCTGTTTTATGTCTTTCAAAAGATATTAGTGATTTAAAAGAACGTCTTGGAAAACTGATCGTTGGATATACATATGGAAAAGTATCCGAGCAGAAACCGGTTACAGCTCATGATCTTCATGCAGAAGGTGCAATGTGTGCCCTCCTCAAAGATGCGTTGAAACCAAATCTGGTACAGACATTAGAGCATGTTCCGGCAATCGTACATGGTGGCCCATTTGCCAATATCGCACATGGATGCAACTCTGTAACTGCAACAAAGATGGCAATGAAGCTTGCAGATTATGCGATCACAGAAGCTGGATTTGGAGCGGATTTAGGAGCAGAGAAGTTTTTAGATATCAAGTGTCGTATGGCAGGAATCAAACCGGATGCAGTAGTTATTGTTGCAACAGTAAGAGCGCTGAAATACAATGGTGGTGTTTCAAAACAGGAGCTTAACAATGAGAATCTGGAAGCTTTGGAAAAAGGTTTACCGAACTTAATGAAGCACGTAAATAACATTAAAAATGTATACGGACTTCCTTGCGTCGTTGCAATCAATGCATTCCCGACAGATACACCGGCAGAGCTTGCTCTCGTAGAGAGAAAATGTAAAGAAGTAGGTGTGAACGTTGCTCTCTCAGAAGTATGGGCAAAAGGTGGAGAAGGCGGAATCAAACTTGCAGAAGAAGTGATCCGTCTCTGTGAAGAGCCAAGCGATTTCCACTTCAGCTATGAGCTGGAAGGCACGATCGAAGAGCGCATCAACCAGATCGTACAGAAAATCTACGGTGGAAAAGGCGCAGTTCTTACAGCAAATGCGAAAAAACAGGCGGATCAGCTTACTGCACTTGGATTTGGAAGTGCTCCGATCTGTATGGCAAAGACACAGTACAGCTTAAGTGACGATCCGGCTAAATTAGGAGCACCGAAAGACTTTGAAGTAACTGTGCGCAATCTTAAGATTTCTGCAGGTGCAGGATTTATCGTAGCATTGACAGGAGATATTATGACAATGCCTGGACTTCCAAAAGTACCGGCAGCAGAGCGTATCGATGTAGATGACGAAGGAAAGATCACAGGATTATTCTAATAGTATAAAATTTGATCAAGAGGCATTTTCACAGTATAGCTGCTGTGAAGATGCTTCTTTTTATAACATTTTGGTGAAAATCTACTTGCATAATAGAAAGACTCGTGCTATTCTATATTCACTTTCAGAAGATGCATTCTGCAGATTCGGAAAGAAGTTCTAAGCCGTAAGGCATCTTATTATTTATTCGGCGTTTTATTTCAAAACAAGATCCGAGGAAGAAAAAAACGAAATTATGGGAGAGCATATGTTTCTTCGAAGGAGGCTGGTTTGCAACGGGACAGATACTCTTGATCCAATTCTCAAATTTTCTGGGAGTTGCCATAATGAGACAAGGAAAAGGAGAAAATTTATGATCAGAAGAAAAAGATTCGGTGCGATTACCCTTGCAGCGGCGATTGCAGCAATGAGTGTATTTCCGTCTTTTGCAGCAGACCATGTTGTGGACAATACGAAAAAGGGAGCAATGACAATTTATAAGTATGACATTACGAAAGCAAAAAAGGCAGGAATTGCAGTGAGCGAACCGGCTAACGGGCTGAAGAATGAAAGTGCAGAAACAATTTTAAAAGACTATGCAATAGAAGGTGTAGAATTTACTTATTTGCGTGTCGGAGACGTAGATACGTACAGTAAAAACGGAGATGTAAAACCGGTTTATGAAATTCCGGAAGCATTGCAGAAAATATTAAAGCTGAATAAGCAGGATGCGGTGGAGACAAAAAACGAAAAGGATTATTATCTGGCTTTCCAGATTCAGTCAGCATTACAGCTTGTCCTTTCAGAAAATATTTCTACAAAAAATAAGTTGGAAGCGTATGTAAAAGACGGAGAAAAGATGTCTCTTACAGATGCAAACGGTAAAACTGTCAAAACCGGATTAGATTTGGGCCTTTACTTACTTGTAGAAACAAAAGTTCCGGAAAATGTTGTAGATACGACTAATCCGTGGTTTGTGCAGCTTCCGATGACGGATGCAGAAGGTGCATCCTGGTTTTATGAAGTGACCTGTTATCCGAAAAATCAGACCGGAGATCCGACACTGGATAAGCGGGTTAAAGATCGTACCGATAAAAAGACGGGATATAAAGAGGATTTAACAGTATCAGAAGGCGCAAAGCTTGATTATAGGATTGTATCGCGTCTTCCACACATTACAAGCACTTCTACCTATCTTAGCAAATATGCATTCAAAGATGAAATGGATAAAGGTCTTTGCTATGGTGAAAATGCAGTTCTTGCATTTTATGATTCCACAGATAAATTTGAAACAACAAATATTGATACTGTGACCGGCAGCGGTGCAGTGGCAGTATGGACAAAAGATTCAGGGAAATTTACACAGACATATACTTCAAAGGAAGATGGCAGCAGTCAGATGCTGATCGGCATGACAAAGGAAGGATTACAGGAAATCAATGAAAATTATTCTGACAAATATATGGTTTTATATTATACAGCAGATATGAAATCTGATAATACGGTTGTAGTCGGAGATAAAGGAAATTCGAATATTGTTACGCTTGAATGGAGAAGAACAAGTGAAGAATATTTTGATACATTGAAAGCAGGCACTCTTTTATTTACATACGGGCTTCAGGTGAAGAAAACTTTTTCGGATGGACAGGGAGATCCGACAAACGTGCAGTTTTTATTACAGAATAAGACGGAAAACTATTATGTAAAAGCAGTCGGGTCAAACGGAAATTATTACGTAGCAGGAAGAGAAGAGGAAAAAGCAAAAGCAACGGTATTTCGTCCGGCTAAGGATGGTACGCTGCTCATTCATGGATTAGAAGGAGATGCATACACACTTACAGAGACACATTCGGATCATGGGTATAGTCTTTTGAAAGAACCATTGCAGATTGTGATCGTGCCGACAAAAGGTTTTGTAAGCGGTGCTGTAAGAGAAGAAGATGGCAGCATTACAATCACCGGAGCTTCCGCAAAAGTAGACGGTACAAAAGCGACAATGATCAATTCATTGATTGATAAAGATTCTATTCATGCACTTGTAAAAATAGAAATACAGAATGCAAAAGGATTTTCACTTCCAAAGACCGGTGGAAAAGGACTCTATTTTGTAACAATTGCAGGTGTTATTCTCGCAGGAGCAGGAATCATGCTTACATCTAAAAAGGATAAAACAGACATCAAATGCGAAAAATAGTATGTATCGGAATGTTGCTTGCCGGAATTGCATTGGCTTTTTATCCGTGGATCAGTAACGTCATGTATGAAAAAGAGGCAGGATCTAAAATCAAAGCATACGAAAGAGAGAGCAAAAAGCTTTCCGAAGAAAAGTATGAAGAGATTTTAAGAGAGGCCCGTGTATACAATCAAAATCTTGCAAAGGCAGAAGTTGTACTTACGGATCCGTTTTCAGAAGAGAAAGTGAAAAAATATACAGGAAGAGAGTATGATGCGATTTTACGTCTGCCTGGAAGTGATGTAATGGCTTATGTGGAAATACCGGCGATCCATGTATACCTTCCGGTATATCACGGAACAAGCGGAGAAGTGTTAGAAAAAGGAATTGGACATCTTGGCGCAAGCAGCGTTCCGGTGGGCGGAAAAGAAACGCATGCGGTGCTGACCGGGCATACCGGTTTAAATAAAGCAAAATTATTTACAGATCTTGAAAAAGTAAAGAAAAAAGATCAGTTTTATATTCATGCAGCAGGTAAGATTATTGCCTATGAGGTGGATGGAATATTTGTAGTAAAGCCAGAAGATACAAGTCTTTTGCGTATCGAGAAGAAAAAGGATCTGGTTACGTTGCTTACGTGTACACCGTACGGAGTAAACAGCCATCGACTGTTAGTAAGAGGACACCAGGTGCCATACGAAAAAGAACGATACAAAAAGGAGATGCAGAAAGTGCGAAAAACGCGATGGCAGAGAGAATATGTAAAAGCGTGGAAGGAAGCGGTGATGATTATTATATGTATAAAAGGAATTACGACTATTTTTCAAAAATTCAAGTTGAAGGTATAAATGAAGAAACTCAGAAAAGCAGTTGGGATCATATGTATATTTTTAGGTATTTGTCTCTTAACATATCCGGATATATCAACGCGTATACAGGAAGCGAAAGTCCGTCGATATGTGAAAACCTATGAGTGCAGAAGAAGCCGGGAAGAAAAGCCGTTGCAAGGATATGGTTATATCAGGATTCCCAAAATGGATGTAATATTGCCTTTGTACATTGGAGATAGTGAAGAACATCTGGAAATGGGGGCAGCAATTTTAAAGGAGACTGGTTTTCCCGGGAAAAAGAATCACAATTGTATCATTGCTGCACATAGAGGATATAGAGGAAAACCGTATTTTCGAGAGATTGAGAGACTGAAAAAAGGGGATTTGATCTATGTGCGTATACCGGAGAAAGAACTGGTGTATATAGTAAAGGCATTTCAGATCATTCGTCCGGAAGAAACGGAAAAAATAAAGATGCTAAATGGTGAAGATCAGATTACCCTTCTTACCTGTCATCCTTATCGCGGAAATGGAAAATACAGGTATCTTGTATATGCGGTGAGGAAATCGGCTTGACATTTTCCTTAACTTCCCACAAAATAGGTGGAGAAAGAAAGGGGAAGTGAAATGGCAGGTAATAAGATAAAAGGAAACTGTGATAGCTGCACATATTTTACATATGATGAAGATTACGAATGCTATGTATGCGATATCAATATGGATGAAGACGAATATATGCGTCTGATTTCTGACCAACACTATCAATGCCCGTATTATAGTAATGGCGATGAATATGCGGTAGTAAGAAAGCAGATGTAGGAGGAGTGGAAAATGGAAATATCAAATATTATTTTGTGTTTTTTTATTTATGGCTTTCTTGGATGGTGTACAGAAGTAGCTTACGCAGCATTCAAAGAACATAAATTTGTAAACCGTGGATTTTTAAACAGTGCAATCTGCCCAATCTATGGATTCGGTGTAGTAATCGTTGTACAGCTTTTAGATCCGTATGCTCATCAGATTGTGTTATTGTATCTGTTATCGGTTGTTTTGACAACGGTTCTGGAATGGCTGACCGGATTTGCGCTGGATAAATTGTTTCATCATAAATGGTGGGATTACTCAGATGTACCGTTTAATTTAAACGGATATGTATGTGTGCCTTTTTCGGCCATATGGGGACTAGCCTGTGTGTTTGTTGTTAAGATAGTACATCCATTAATCTTAAAACTTGTATTGCTGGCACCAAAATGGCTAGTACTTGGAGAGAATATTGTATTTACAATTGCGATCTTTATTGACCTGTATGTAACTGTATCTGCAATCTTAAAACTCAACAGACGACTGGAGAAAATGGAAGAAGTGGCAGCAGAATTCCATCGAATTTCCGATCAGATTGGAAACGATATTTACAAAAATGTTATGGAAGGTATGGAACGTCAGGAGCGTATAAAGGAACAGACCGAAGTGAGAAAAGAAGAACTTCGTGCTATATATGAAGAACTTCAGAAGCGCAATCCAAGAGTGACAACTCGTCTTATGCGCGCGTTCCCTAAGATGCAGCCAAGACGTCATGAGGAGCAGTTCCACAAGTTGAGAGAATTCAGACGTTCTGAGTGGTATGCACTGAAGGCACGTAAAAAAGAGCGAAAAGAAGCAAAGAAGAATAAGAAATAAGAGGCGAAAGCAGGGAATGGCAGAGCGAAAAACATATACAACAAAAACAAGAACAGAGATTTTAGAATATTTGAAACAGAACTGGTCTGTGACGGTAAGCGTTTCTGATATTAAGAAACATCTGGAAGAAAAAGAGATCAAGGCGAATACGACGACAATTTACCGTTATCTCGATAAACTGCTTGCAGAGCATGTGATCATCAAGTATGCAGACAAAGGAATGGAGCGGGCCGTCTATCAGTATTCCGGTGAAACAGGACACTGTGTAACACATCTTCATTTAAAATGTGTGAAATGTGGAAAAATCTTTCACCTGGATTGTGGGTTTATGGATGAAATACGCGATCATTTAATGAAAAATCATCACTTCCGCTTATTGTGTGAAGGAGACTTACTGCATGGGATTTGCGGTGACTGTGACAAAGAAATGAAAGATAAATAAGCAAATGAATTGCAAATTTATGTCGGCGAAAAGTTGACAAATAATAGAAAAAGCAGTATTGTGTTAAATGCAAATGAGTTGCATATATTGGAGGATATACAAAAATGAAGAAAAAATTTTGTTGTCGCTTCGTCACAATAGTTCTTTTTTTGTTGCTTTTTTCTATGGCTTTGACCGGATGTGGAGAGACGGGACGGCTAGAACAGAAAAAGAATGATCACAAAGTACACGTTGTGGCCAGTTTTTATATGATGTATGATTTCGCTGAAAAAATTGGCGGAGATCACGTGGAAGTAAAAAACCTTGTTTCTTCAGGAATGGAACCTCATGACTGGGAACCAAAGGCGAGAGATGTTGCCAGCTTAGAAGATGCAGATGTGTTTGTTTATAACGGTGCACATATGGAGCCGTGGGCAGATATGATTCTTCATACGCTGGATAATAAAAAACTTGTCGTTGCAAAAGCAAGTGCGGGCATTCATTTGTATGGCAGTGATCCGCATGTATGGCTGGCACCTTTGAATGCAAAAAAAGAGATGGAAAATATAAAAGATGCACTTGTGAAAGCGGATTCGAAGCATGCATCTGTCTATGAGAAAAATTATAAGAAAAATGCAGAAGAATGTGAGAAACTGGATGCAAAGTATAAGGAAACGTTAAGCCATGTGAAGAAAAAGGAAGTCATTACAGCACATGAAGCATTTGGTTATCTTTGCCGATCGTATGGTCTTAAGCAGGTTGGAATTGAAGGAATCTCATCGGATTCAGAGCCAGATGCAGCAAGAATGAAGGAAATTATTCGCTTTGCCAAAAAACATGATGTGCGCACGATTTTCTTTGAGGAAATGGTAAGCCCGAAGGTTGCAAAGACGATTGCAAAAGAAGTGGTTGCAAAGACAGCTGTTTTAGATACGTTAGAAGGAATGAATGACGAAGAGCAAAAATCCGGTGCGGATTATTTTTCGGTAATGGAAGACAATTTAAAGGCATTGGAGAAAGCACTTGCAGAGTAATGGATAAAAGGACAGGAGGCAGAAAATGAATATTGTACAGATGAAAGAAGTGTCCTTTCATTATGCCGGTGATGAACCAGTTTTGCAAAATGTAAATATCAGCCTGAAAAATGGCGATTATTGTATATTGACCGGTGAAAACGGAAGTGGAAAAAGTACTTTTTTGAAACTTCTTCTTGGAGAACTGGAACCAAGCAGCGGGACTGTGGAAATAGCGGGACAGATGATGCATAAGGCAGACTATAAAGAGTTGAAGATTGGATATGTGCCGCAGAACAGTATCAGTGGAAACAAAGACTTCCCGGCGACCGTAGAAGAGGTTATGATGACCGGACTTTATTGTCCGTTCAGAAAAAGACTGAAAAGAAAATCGTGTAGAGAAAAGATCATGGAGGCACTTCAAGAACTTGGAATGGAAGAGTTCTTGAAACGCCGGATCGGAGAGCTTTCCGGAGGACAGCAGCAACGGATCATGCTTGCAAGAGTGCTTTTATCCGAGCCAAAGTTATTAGTGCTGGATGAACCTACAGTTGGCGTGGACAGTGCGTCTTTAAAGGCACTGGCAGACGTTTTGAAAAGAAAAAATGACGAAGGACTGACAATCCTGATGGTAACGCATGGAAATACAAGAATATTTGATGGAGTGAACCGTCATATGAAGGCAGACGAAGGAGGCATTGTATAAAATGGAAATTTTACAGTATGGATTTATGCAAAGAGCTTTTCTCGTAGGGCTTCTTCTGGCGGTGATCACGCCTTGCATTGGCATTACGATCGTGTTAAAACGTATGTCTATGATCGGAGATGCGCTTTCCCATTCTTCCCTTGCCGGTGTGGCACTCGGACTTTTGCTTGGGATCAATCCGGTTCTTGGAGCGGTAGCTGTATGTATTGCAGCTGCACTTGGAATTGAGGCGATTCGAAAGAAAATACCAAGATATTCGGAGATGGCGATCGCGATCATTATGTCTGCGGGGATCGGTCTAGCCGGTGTGTTGTCCGGGTTTGTTGAGGACGGCGCTAATTTTAACAGCTTTTTATTCGGAAGTATTGTTTCAATTAGTAAAGAGGAGACGGTAGCAGTATGTGTGATCAGCGCAGCAGTTCTTTCCGTTTTGTTGTTCTTCTCGAAAGAATTATTTTATATTGGGTTTGATGAAAATGCGGCAAGAATTTCCGGAGTTCCGGTAAAGCAGGTGAATTTTATATTTACAATCTTGACCGCTTTGACGGTATCGGTAGCGTCCAGAACAGTTGGTACGCTGATCGTATCATCTATGTTAGTTGTTCCGGTGGCATGTGGGATGCAGATGGCAAAAAGTTATCGGAAAACTTTGATCTGTGCCATAATCGTTGCTGTACTGACAACGATCGCTGGATTGTTTTTGTCTTATTATGTTGGAGTAAAACCAGGAGGTACGATCGTTCTTTTAGAAGTCGTATGGTTTCTTGTAGTAGTGATCGTGAAACGTATTGCTACTACTTAACTAAGCATAAAGTCATTACATAATGTGAATGTGTAGTGACTTTTTTTAGTTTGACAAATGAAAATATTTGAATTTGACGCTTTAATGTGATAGCATAGTAACATCGGCAAAAACAAAATAGAGAGGGTGAAAAACATGGAAGTATTTGTAAAAGTAATGAATGCAGTCAATGACATTGTCTGGCATCCGGTTATGTGCGTGTTCCTTATGATGGCTGCATTATGGTTTACAGTACGACTTCGAGGCATGCAGGTGAGGAGACTCAAAGATATGGGTCGATGCCTCATGGAAGAAGGGAACAATGACAAGGACATAGGCTTGTCACCGTTTCAGGCATTTGCGACTACCGTTGGAGGACGTGTAGGAACAGGAAATATTGCCGGAACAGCAACTGCGATTTTTATGGGAGGTCCGGGAGCGTTATTCTGGATGTGGATCACGGCAATATTAGGTGCATCTACAGGTATGGTAGAGTGTATTCTTGGACAGGCTTATAAGACAAGAAACTTAGGAGAACTGACCGGAGGACCGGCGTTCTATATGTCAAAAGGAATGAAAAATAAAACATTTGGTAAGATCCTGGCTGTTTTATTTTGCATCGCTGTATTTATAGGTCCGGGATTTTTATTACCGGCAATGCAGACACAGACAGCAGCTACCGCGGTAAACGGTGCATTTGGGTTGCCGTTTCTTGTAGTCGTAATTGCAATGACTGCAATCGTTGGTGTTGTAATTATGGGTGGAATTAAGCGAATCGGTCAGGTTGCCGAATTACTTTCTCCAATCATGTGTGGAATTTATTTCCTTATTACAGTTGTGATCCTTGTCGTGAACATTCAGAAAGTACCGTCTGTATTCGGTTCTATTTTCACAAGTGCATTTGGTAAAGATGCTGTGTTTGGTGGAATCGTAGGTTCTGCGGTTGCTTGGGGCATCAAGCGAGGATTTTTCTCCAACGATGCCGGAAATGGTATGAGTCCATTGATCTCAGCTACAACAGATACGTCACATCCGGTGAAACAAGGGCTTGTGCAGGGATTATCCGTTTACATTGATACATTGTTAGTATGTACCTGTACCGGAATTTCCGTATTGATGGCAGGCACATACAACGTCGCAGCAGACGGTGAAGGCGCAAAGCTTTTAGTTGAGCATGCACCGGGTGTACAGTATGGAATCGCATTTATGCAGCAAGCAATGTCACATACGATAGGAAAAGCGGGAGCTATGCTTTTGGCTATTATGCTGTTTGTATTCATATTTACAACGATGTTATCGTATTCCTATCAGCTGGAATCAACATGCAAATATCTGTTCGGAGAGAACAAGACAGTTGTAACCGTTGTTCGAATTTTATTTATGGTATTTTGTATGTTTGGAATTCTGATTGACGGAGATACGATCTGGCCAATGGGTGATATCGGTGTCGGATGTATGCTTTGGGTTAATACATTCAGCATTCTTCTTCTTACGCCGACTGTTATTAAAATCGTAAAAGATTATGAAAAGCAGGCAAAATTGCATTTGGATCCTTTATTTGATCCGGCAACGGTCGGTATCGATGACGAAGCAGGTGTGTGGGACAGTTATGTGCAGAAGAAAAGAGAGCGTGGGGACTATGAAAACGAAGCGCTTGGCTATAATATGAAAAAATAAGATGGTCATTTAGAAAGCTCTTTTGGCTCCTTTCGGGAAGCCAAAGGAGCTTTTTCGTTGACAAGCATACGACAAAAAGGTCCGGTGGACCTTTTTTAGTTAAAAAGGTGGAAGTAAGAAAGAAAATCCATTATAATAGAACGAGCGCCAGAGGGATGAAAAAAGTAATTTGGCAGAGAGAGGTTTTGTTATGTATACATTGAAAAAGTTTATTCAATATTATGCGCCGTATAAGGGAGTTTTTTTCCTTGATCTTGTTTGTGCGGCAGCAATCAGTGTTGTGGATCTTGCATTTCCACAGATTTTACGGACAATGACGAAGACATTATTCCGGGAAAGCCCGGAGAAAATATTAAACGCATTGCTTCCAATCGGGCTTTTGCTGCTTCTTATGTATGCCTTGCAGCTTGGATGTAAATATTATGTCAGCTACCAGGGACATATGATGGGAGCGAGGATGGAACGTGATATGCGTCAGGAATTGTTCGAGCATTATGAAAAATTATCATTTTCTTACTATGACCAGAACAACTCCGGACAGATGATGAGCAAACTGGTTTCTGATCTGTTTGACATTTCAGAGTTTGCACATCATGGACCGGAAAATCTGTTTATTTCATTAATAAAAATTGTAGGCTCCTTTGTATTTTTATTTATGATTAATTGGAGACTGGCAATTCCGCTCCTCATTGTAGTAGGAATTATGATTTTGTTTTCTTATGGACAAAATCGAAAGATGCAGGAGACGTTCATGGATAACCGAAGAAAGATCGGTGATGTCAATGCAAGCCTTCAGGACACACTTGCCGGTATCCGTGTTGTGCAGTCTTTCGCAAATGAGTCTATCGAGAAAGAAAAGTTCCAAGAGAGTAATGAGCGCTTTCTCCTTTCGAAAGATGCCAATTATCATTGCATGGGAAGATTCATGAGTGGGAACCTTTTCTTCCAGGGGATTATGTATCTTGTGACACTGATTTTTGGTGGATGGCTTATCGCGCATGGAAAGATGCAGGCAGCTGACCTAGCCATGTATGCCCTTTATATCGGTATTTTTATAAGCCCGATCCAGATCCTTGTAGAACTTACCGAGATGATGCAAAAGGGATTATCCGGTTTCCACAGATTTCTAGATGTTATGGAGACAGATCCGGAAATCGTAGACAAACCAGATGCCGAAGAGCTTCAGAATATAAAGGGACATGTCCGCTATGAGGATGTTTCCTTCCACTACAGTGACGATGAAGTGCCGGTGCTTTCGCACGTGTCTTTTGATATACCGGCAGGAAAATCCATTGCCTTAGTCGGTCCGTCGGGAAGCGGAAAGACGACGATCTGTTCACTTCTTCCAAGATTTTACGATGTGACAGATGGTAAGATCACCATTGATGGAAAAGATATCAAAGATCTTAAGCTTACAAGCCTTCGTAATGCAATCGGACTTGTACAGCAGGATGTCTATATGTTCTATGGAACGATCCGCGACAATATTGCATATGGAAAACCAGGGGCAACCCAGAGTGAGATAGAAGAAGCGGCAAAGAAGGCGAATATCCATGCATTTATTATGGATTTACCGGAAGGCTATGATACATTTGTAGGAGAGCGAGGAACAAGACTTTCCGGAGGACAAAAGCAGCGCATTTCCATCGCCCGTGTGTTCTTAAAAGACCCTGCCATTCTTATCCTGGATGAGGCAACAAGCGCACTGGACAATGAAAGTGAGCGAAAAATCCAGAAGAGTCTGGAAGAGCTTGCAAAAAATCGTACAACGATCACAATCGCCCACCGCTTATCGACGATACGAAATGCGGATGAGATCATGGTTGTGGCTGACAATGGTATTGCAGAGCGTGGAAGCCATGACGAACTGATAGAGAAAGAGGGTATTTATGCACACTATAATGAAATATAAAATGTAAGAAATCGGAGGAAATAAACATGAATGAATTATTTGAAGCAATTGAGAAAAAAATCAAAGAAGCAGGATATCCAAGAAAAATTTCCGGAGCAGATGTATATGACGATATTTGTGACCAGATCGAAGGAAAAGAAAATGGTACGTATATTTTACTTTCTAAATTTGAGGACGATGTTATATTCGAGTATCATATCACCATTCAGGATGAAGATTTTAATCTTGGAATTTTAACGATGAAAACGCCGGAAGGAACATTTGAAGCAGATTTTGACGCATAAAAAGAGGTGGTTTTTTGAGTAAGATGAAAAAAAGAAACACGAACAGGAGAAGCAAGCCAAAGAAGAAAAGTTTTTGTGTCGCAGATTGGATAAGGGAAGGAAGAGTTGCATTTCTTGATTCCGAGTTTGTCACTTCACAGCAAAAAGGAGGACCGCCGTCGAAGCTGGTGTCAATTGGCTTTGTCATCTGTCAGAGAAATTTTGAAGAGGTAGAACGGTTTCATTCTTACATATTTAATGATGAACCGCTTCATGATAAATTCCGGGAACTGACCAATATTACAGAAGAGATGCTGCTTCGCGCCCCTTCTTATGAGCAGGTGATGAGGGAAATTGCAAAAAAATTACGCGAGTGGAATGTAAAGAAAATTTTTGTCTGGGGACCGGATCAGATGGTCATCGCGCAAGATTTAAAATACTATCGCACAGATGTTTCAAAACATACGAGGAAGGCAGTGAATGTGATGCTTCCACTGATGATGGATATTGAAGAAATCTATTCGAAAAAGCTGAAAATGCGAAGTATAGGAATCGCAAACCTGAAGCTGCTGTGTGGTTTGAAACCATCTGTCAGCCATGATGCACTGGAAGATGCTGTGGATCTTAAAAATATAATCGCATATATGGATATACACGGATGTCCGGAGCGCGCGGCGAATGTACTGAGACAATACATGAAAGAAAAGGAAATTTACTACAGATACCGCAGGTTCCATGAAAAATGGGAAGGAATTTCCGATGAAGTTTTAATAAAGTGCAATGCCTTGATGCGGGAACTGGAAAATGTAGAAAGTATGGAGGCAAGAGCATTGAAAGATGACCTTCACGTGATCGCGACAGGTGAAGAGGCAGCCTTTGAAGAGCCGGAAGTTTTCTTTGAGAAAGCAAATAGAAAGCGTCTGTAATAAAGGGAAATGTATAAAGAAAAAATGAGGGAAAGTTACAATGATAATTAACATTGCATTATGCGATGATGAGCAGGAATCATTAGATATACTAAAAAAGGAATTAGACAAAGAAGCAGAGAAATTAAATATCAAAATATCAACGAGTGCTTACGATGATGGAAATAAAGTTTTGGACTTGATCTGCAAGAATAAAGAGGACTTTGATATATTGTTCTTGGATATAGATATGCCTGGCATTTCGGGACTGGAGATTGCAAAAAGGCTGCGTGAAGAAAATTCAGATATAATATTGATCTTTGTATCCGCGCATGAACAGTATGTATTTGAATCCATAGAATATAGTCCATTCAGATATATTAGAAAAAGCAGGATAGAAAAAGAACTGTTTCTGGATTTGAAAGCAGCCTATGCAAGACTTGGAAAAATGCAGGATTCATATATTGTTATTAAAACAAGTGAAGCAGATGTTCGAATTAAGCATTCAGATATTATGTATTTTGAAACAGCAGCAAGAAAAGTTGGGGTCCACTTAAATAATGGAGAAATTTTAAAAGTCAGAAAAACGATAAAAGAATTAAAGGAAGAACTAAATGACAAAAATTTCATAAAAATACATAGTGGCTGTGTAGTTAATGCAAAGTATATCGATAAATTATCGGCGTACGATATTACGTTGGATAATGGTGAGCAACTGATCGTCAGCAGAACCAGAATGAAAGATGTGAAAATAGCATTAATGAATTATTGGGGGAATAAGTCATGATGTCATTTTTTTGGATAATAGAGTTTATTGCAAGTTTTGCAGAAATTGCTATGTGTTGCGTTTTTTGTGGCATATTTTTGGCAAAAGAAAAATCCGAGGATTATAAATATCTTACATTAGCTGGCTCATCCATCAGTGCAGTATTGATACTGATATTAAATAGAATTGATATTTTTTCATTTTCAAATTCTATAATAGTTTTATTTGTGGTTTTTTTGTTGCAAATGCTGATATACAAAACAAAGCCGGGATTGTGTGTTGCGCTTACGCTTGTTTATGCAGTGATTTTAGCAGCATTTGACTTTTTAGTTGCGTATTTTACTGCTTTTCTGATAAATACTGATGTAAATTATTTGCTGAATAATCAGAGTTTACCGAGAGTCTTGTGTACATTAATGTCGAAATCATTGCTGGTGATAACGGTGGTCACAATGAACCGGCTGCTAAACAATACAAGAACATTTATAAAAAAATACGTGGCAATTATGTTTATCTATTCGATTTTTCTGCTGATTTCACTTTTTATTATGGTGGAATTAAATATTAATAATCGAAGCACTAAAATCGATTTGTTCCTTGTAGTATTCTTTAGTGCGGCTATATTAATAGAACTTCTGCTGTTTTATTTTGTGATTAAGACAGGGGAGAGATATGAACAGCAACAAAAGACAGAATTGATTTTAATGAAAAACGATATGCTTCAAAAATCTTTGGATGAAACGGAACAGGCATTTAAATTATGGCAAAAAAGTGTTCATGATTATAAGAATAATATAATCGCTTTGAGACAGCTTGCAGAAGATGAAAACCTGGATGGAATAAAGGAATATCTTAGCAGTGAAAATGAATTGATTAATAAGAAGA
Source organism: Lachnospiraceae bacterium (assembly GCA_030538915.1). Lineage (GTDB taxonomy): Bacteria > Bacillota > Clostridia > Lachnospirales > Lachnospiraceae > Dorea_D. The sequence goes on from JAUNTC010000024.1 coordinate 23,199, forward strand.
TGTTCTGTATTAAGACGGGACATTCTGTTGTGGACACAATAGTAAATACAAAGCAACGGTTGGCGGAGGAAAAAGGTATTACTTTTATTGTAAATGCAACGATTCCGGAAAAGTGTCTTATAAGTGAGCTTGATTTAGCTAATATATTAGGAAATCTTATAGATAATGCCATTGAGGCAAGTACTAGCGAAAAGGAGCCATATATTGACTTGACGATTCGTCAGGAAAAAACGTTCTTTGTCATTAAGATTGTCAATAAATACAGTCAGGAACTTTCTGAAGAATTGAAAACTACAAAGAAAAAACAGCAATTTCATGGAATTGGATTAGGAAGTGTGACAAGTGTAATTAAAAAGTACGAAGGTGAGTTTTCAATTGATAAAGAAGGTGAAGAGGTTGTTGCAAAAGCATTAATTCCAAATGGAATAATGTAAACGAGTCAACAATTTGTAGAGAGATAAGAAGGAATATAAAAATTAGATGGGGAGGCATATAAGAATAATGCATATGATAATCGTATACGGTTTGATTTTTTTAATTAATATTGCACTGATCGTAGGAATTGTGAAGATTGTTAAAAGAACAAATCGTCGCAACAAGTAAAAACTAATTACAGTTATAGAGGGTCTGGAATAATTCCAGGCCCTCTTATAAAATAATCAAAATCATATTTGCCAGGATATTAGGGAAATAAAACAAAATAAACACAAAAACATACAAAATAATCAATATTACGTTTTGCGCTTGATTTTTATGATACTATCCAATTGCGCAGAGAATTAATCTTAAAATATGAGAATTAGGATTGATTTCAAGAGAAAAAGAGTATACGAGAGTCCAGCGGTGTGATGTCAAGTGAGAAATGAATAATAAATCAAATATCTTTC
>JAUNTC010000111.1 GCA_030538915.1 Lachnospiraceae bacterium
GTAATCACAAGGGATACAGCGATTTTTTCTTCTAACAACTGTCAAAGACAGGATATTATATCCTAATTTCAATAATTATGCTACCCCTTTCGTGTCATTACCTATTATATGTCTATTGTACAGCCAAAAATGCATAAACGAAAAAGAAGCCACCGCTTTATGCTATGTAAAGCGATAGCTTCTTCTTTTCCTTATCCTTCTGTTATTCAAAAAACTTGTCCAGACCATTGGCAATACCAGTAACGATCTTCTTCTGGTATGCATCTGTCTGCATAGCATAGTCTTCCGTTTTGTTCGTCATGTAACCCATCTCTACAATCGTTACCGGAACCGTACACCAGTTGATTCCCGACATCGTGTCTGTCTCCCAGACTCCGCGATTATGCGATTTTGTCATTGCGCATATCGAATCAACAATTAACTTCGACAGTTTCTTACATTTAGAATAAGTATTTTTATTATATGGATTGTTCGGCGTCTGACATATTGTCATTGTGCCAGTCGGACTTCCTGATTCTGCGCCGTCTGCGTGGATTCTGACAAATGCATCGGCATTCGCTTTATTCGCGATCTGCGCACGTTCTGCGTTAGATATATTTACATCATTTTTCGTGCGGATCATAAGCACCTTATAACCACGACGTTCCAGCTCTTTCTGAAGCTTCAGCGCGACCTTGAGATTCAGTTCATACTCCGGCACCTTCGTATATGTCCCGGTCGTTCCGCTGCTCACTTTGCTCTTTCGTTCCGATGCGCCCGGGCCTACCGGTTCTGTCTCATTATTGCCCCGCGCCTGATGTCCGGCATCAATAGCCACTGTAAATCCATTAAAAGAAGGTTTTTCTTTCTTTTTGTCTGCTTTTTTTGTATTGATCACAAGATCCTCCGGTTTTTTGTTTTCAGAATCCTTCGTCTTATTGTCAGCACCACAACCAACAAGACTGAACATCAAAAGTCCGCAAAATATTACTGCTATTTTCTTCATAATCAAAATTTTCCTTATCGGTTATAGCCCATCGACGTCTCATATTTACTGATTGTTATGAGATTTTTCTTTTCACAGCTGTTTAGAATACTCTTCTCTTTTGCACTGAATTCACTTGGGCTCATCGTACCACGATACCAGGAACAACTATCGAAATAATTCTGTAACTCCTGATCTTTAAATCTTCGACCGTGGCGCGCATATATCTCATTTCTTGCAATACGTACCTGCCACTCGGATAAACCGTAAAGGTCGGATTCGTCTACATACACGTTACTGCTGTACGGCAGAACATAATCTACATCCATGTCATAATCATCTACATCATCTCGTGCATCTTCCATCATATCTGCATATTTCACATACATTTCCGAAGCTTCCTCGACAGTATCCTGCCATTTTTCTTTTGCTTCTACAGCACTGTGATTTTTGCCCTCATCATCAATCCAGAAGATCAAAGAACCGGATTTATAGAAAAGCTGATTTGCTTCACCTTCCGAATTTTTATGCAACGCCTTATATACTTTTCCGTTGTCGTAATAGTAGCTTGTCGTTTCATTGCCGGCTGATTTGCACTTTACTTCTACAAGCTCATCATAAAGATAACGCGCGAATCCGTCTTCAACCGGTGTGGAATAAATGTTGCTGTTGCTGCCATATTCCTCAACCTGATCATGGTACTTTTTCTGCAGCTTTGTTACATAATATGGCACCGCGATCTCATCTTGCGCCTCCTCTTCTGACTCATCTTTAATTGCCGCATCGTCATTCTGGTCTTCTTTCTTTCCTTCTTCTGTCGTCGTAACTTCCGTTTTCTGCGGCGTTATAAATGTTTTAAAAAGAATTCTGCCTACAATCGCAAAAACAATAAGTACAGCTGCTACTGCGCCAATGACCACAAAAACAGTCTTCTTTCCGTCACTTCCACGGTTTCCTTTCAATTCTGTATCATCTTCGATCATGCTATATTTTGTCTGGCTCTGTGTCTGTTCCTGGCTCTGGTTCTGCGCCTGGATCTGCGTCTGGCTCTGCATCGGACTCTGCGTTTGGCTGTTGCCGCCATCATACTCCGTTGGAGTAATATTGCCAACCGAAACAAATGGGTTTACTTCTAATTTCGTTCCGCACTGGGTGCAGAATTTATCCTCTTTCGCTATTTCGTTTCCACAATTTGGACATTTCATATCAAACACCTCATCATCTTTCTAATTACCGGAATGTATGCTCCTGCATTTCTTACATTTATGTATATAAGTATAACATACAGTTACAGAGAACGTAAATCTCTTTCCTTATTCTCTTGAAGAAGCATAGACAAAAGAATATAATGGAAACGATTATACGGTAAAAAAACAAGGAATGAGGAACAACGTTATGAAAAACTTCGACACAAGTGCAGCCACAAATATAAGCCGTATGTTCCAAGGATGTGGGCGATTAGAAAAGATGGCTCTCCGAACTCTTCCAATGTCACGTTATAAATACGTGAAGAAATGGGAGATTGTAAAGGCAGAATAGAGTTTTTGACTGTACTTTCGGTGACTTGGTATCTGCTTTTGGCGGTTTTGCCTTTAGCAGATACTAGTTTCCGGTGGCTTGGTATCTGCTTTCGGCACTTTTTCCTTTAGCAGATACTAGTTTCCGGTGACTTGGTATCTGCTTTCGCGGTTTCTTCCATAACAGATACTTTTCCCAGGTATTTCAGTGACTGTTTTTGGCACATTCCCCCATACAGATACTTTTCCAAAGAATCTTAGTGACTGCTTTCGTGGTTTCTTGCCATAACAGATACTTTCCTCCGGTATTTCAGTGACTGCTTTTGGTACTTTCCCCCATAGCAGATACTTTTCCAAAGAATCTTAATGACTGCTTTCGTGGTTTCTTCCATAACAGATACTTTTCCCGCAACAAATTCAAGAATTCGACTCAATCATCCTTTTCTTAGAAACACAAAAGCTCCCTTCCGGGTGCCAAGTCTTACATACGTTCGACTTGATTCTTGTCTGCCCGGAAGGAAGCTTTTTTATCAAGAAAACATCTCACTTTCTCTTATCTTATCTTCTTCTCACTATTTCACTACAATCTTGCACTTCACTGCTTTCTTTCCTGCTTTGACAGTGATCACAGCAGTTCCTTTCTTTTTAGCAGTAACTATACCTTTACTGCTTACTGCTGCAATCTTTGTATTGCTTGATTTGTATGTAACTTTTTCTATACACGTAAGTGGTGCAAGCTGAGGGCGAAGCGTCGTCTTCTTTCCCTTCCTTAACTTAAGTGTCTTAGAGATACCTGTAATCTTCGTTGCCTTTACCGGGCTCTTCTGCACGGATACAGAAACACTTCTCTTTAATCCACTCTTCAAAGTAATCGTAATTTTTGCTTTTCCTGTTTTCTTACCGGCAGTTACTGTACTGCTTCCACTTGCCTTTCCTTTTACAGTTACGATCTTAGAATTGCTGGATTTCCATGAAGCAACAGAATCGCCTTTTGCAAGATTCGTTACTTTAAGTACTGTTGTTTTCTGCTTGATCTGCAATGGCATGGATGTCATGGATACTTTCATTGTGCGTGGCAGTTTGCTACCGACTGTCTGCTCTTCGCTCTTTCCACATACTTCACATGTACGTGTCTGTTTTTCTGGAGCGAATACATTGGCCACGCTTGTTGTCTTCCAATCGCCATATTTATGACCGATTGCCGGTATTGTTGTTGGTTCTGTCAACACTTTGTTGCAAACGCTGCAGTGGCTTCCTTCTGTCTTCCCATCTTTCTCACAGGTTGCTTCCACTGCCGGGTCTGCCACTACTTTATGACCAGTTGCTTTGATTGTTTTCTGTTCCACTAACACTTTATTACAAACACTGCAGTGGCTTCCTTCTGTCTTCCCATCTTTCTCGCAGGTTGCCTCCACTGCCGGGTCTGTCACTACTTTATGCCCGGTTGCTTTGATTGCTTCCGTCTTCGTCTCATTACATTTTGAACAAATGTAAGTCTTCTCGCCCGGTTCCTCACAAGTCGGTTTTTTCGTGATCTGTCCTGCATCCCAGCTGTGCTCTGATTTTGGAATTGTTTTTCCACTTTCAATTGTTTCTCCACAATCTGTACAGATCAAATCTCCGGTATATCCTTCTTCACGACAAGATGCTTCTTTCGCATTCTGCAATTTTGTATTTGGATGACCTGTTACCTGAACGGATGAAGTTGCGGTTAAATTCTCATTTTTCACAGTGATTTTTGCTGTTCCTTCATGGACTGCTGTAATGTTTCCATTTTGATCGACCGTTGCAGTCTTTGGAGCTGAAGAAGTCCATTTCACTTCCCCTAATGGTTCAAATTCTCCGTTATCAAATCCGGAGATAACAAATTTTGCCTGTGTACTGCTACCAGCTTTTAATGATTTCGCAACTCCGCTTATGCTGGCGGTCACTTTTGCAGTCTCAACCTCCACCGTCTGCACGCAGTTATCGATTGCAGGTCCGACACTTTCATCCAATGTATCGAAAGAACGAAATTCCCCGGAAGTAGTCGTAGAATATTGTGCAGCTGGATTAACAAATGTTGCAAGACCGATATATGTATTGTCTGGGTCGATCATCTGCGTATAATGTCCCGTTACTTTTCCTGTATTTCCAACCCAGTCTGCTTTCTCCTCATACCATTGATTAATTCTAGGCGTTTGCGAAACGCCATAACACCGCATAAATACGGCATTTTTTGTTACCTAAAAGCAAATAACTCCTCACCA
>JAUNTC010000025.1 GCA_030538915.1 Lachnospiraceae bacterium
AGTAGCTAAACGCTTAGCTTCATGCAAGTCTTCAACAGGCTAGAAAAGTTCATTTTTAAAGGGTTTGGCAGTTTTCCACAGGAAAAGCCATTTTTGTATACAATTTTATGAACAGGATATAAGACTACATGCTATTTCGGTATGTGGTCTTATATTGCTCAAAATTAAGAAGCAGCATCATACATAACCAGAAAAAGGAGGCGATAAGCGGATGATGTAGTATAGCTGAATCAAGACAGAATAGTTATAGTTTCTTCGACTGGTTACGCGACCGGTTAATAGAAAAAGTAATTTTACGTGATAAAGGAGCTTATACATGCAGGGTTATCATAAAAAACAACGATACGATCTCTCAAGCATTGACGATATGCTGAAAAGTGATAATGCTAATGAGCAAAAAGTAGAAAATAGTGACGGCACGAATTTGAGCATCATCGATGTACTAAAGCGACGTCAGCAAAATCAAAATAGCAATGAGAAACATCCAGTTAATGATAAGAAGTGGAAAATCATATTTTGGATCATTTATTCAATAATACTAATCATCGAACTCGAAATCTATGAAGGTATTGTTACAATAAAGGATTTCATTAAAATAGAATCCACCAGCAATCCGTTCATTATTATAGCAGAGGCAATAGTAAATCATCCGATTGCACTGATAGTGATGTTGGTACTTTCATACATACTAACACAACTGATTGTGAAAGCTGTAAAGAATAGAAAGACGGAAGTAAGAGATGAGCGCGGAATTCTTTTAGACGATTCTAATACAGCAGGGGCTTCCAGATTAATGACCGATAAAGAGAAGAGAAAACTATTTCATTATCTAAGCTACAATCATCCGGAAGGAAATATCTTGGGCGTAGATAAAAAAACACGGGAACTTATTACCGTACCTTTTGAAAACTCCAATTTCTCAAACAGAAATATCGGCCTGTTCGGGCCACCAGGAATGAGAAAGACATCCGGCGTTCTGATTCCTAACATCTTTTCAAATATTCAAGCCGGAAACTCAATTGTTTGCTCTGACCCAAAGGGCGAACTGTATAAAGAGACATATGCAGCAGCAAGGTTTTATAACTATAATGTCAGGGTATTTAATATACTGGGAACACAGTTCCAGAAGTCAGATGGATGGGATTGTCTAAAGACAATACGAGAATCACCAAATCCACAGTCAACGGCGCAAGTATTCGCACACATCCTGCTATCCAATACATCTGGAAGTTCCGGAGACGATTTCTGGTGGGATGCCAACATCAACTGCTGTATGCTGGCGCTTCTGTATGTAGCAAAGGCGAATGGATTCGTTCCTTATACAACAAGGAGTATCAGCTCTGAGGCAGAGGAGGGGACTGATGCCAATTTCGAAAAGCAGAGGACATTAAAGGAAGTATACAATCTCCTTACATCAGAGGATATGGAGGATATCCTGAAAAGAACTATTGAGGCAGATCCAAGCGGAGACGCAAGGCTTCTTCGTGCACCGTTCAATATATGGGCAAAGCACAGAGAAAAAGATTCTATTCGTGCCGGCCTTGGTATTCGTCTGAATATTCTCCAATCAGAAGAGGTTGCAGATATCCTGTCTACAGACGATATTGACTTCCATGAACTTGCAACCGAAAAAACAATCATCTATATCATCTGTGCGGATAATGATGATACATATAAATCTCTGCTTACACTCTTTGTCACATTCATGTTTCGAGAGACAACCGCCATTGCAGATAGCTTGCCGGGAAGTACCCTTGCAAGGCCACTATTTGTAATCTTGGAGGAGTGCGGCAATATAGGGAAAATACCAAACTTGTCTCGTTATGTATCGACAGTGCGGTCCAGAAACATCGGGATGCTTTTCTGCTTCCAAACATTAGGGCAGATGAAGGATATTTACGGAGCTGTTATCGGCGGGAAATACGAATGGGAAACAATACTGGCAGGTTGTTCGATTCAGCTCTGTTTAGGTGCCAACGATGATACCACTGCAGAATATTTCTCGACACGTTCTGGAACTATGTCCACGATAAGCGTTCAGGAAGGGGAGCATCGAAACAAACTGTTCCCGGAAGGAATTCAGAAATACACTGTACTTGATAAGAATCAAAAGACATCCATCAAACCAAGAATAACGATGCTCCCGGATGAGATTAAACACATTAAGAAAAACGAAATCCTAATCTCCCCATCTATGGACAATGTCACACTCGAAAATAAATACTTCTACAAAGATCATCCTTTGTACCGAATTGTCCTGGTGGACAAGACTACCGGGGAGATTGTGCCAGAGCATCTGACAAAAGATCGTGTTCCTGCAGGCAAAGGAGAGATGTCCGACGAAGAAAGATATGTTGCAGAAATAGGTGATCGCATTTCTCCGCTATCAGCATCAGAAGTTTCAATTACTGAACCATCCTTACGGGAGGACAGCGGACGAAGCTATGATGCCTTTCTCCGAAAATAAGGGGTTTGGTAAAATAGACTTAAAAGCAATAAATTCAATACTTACAGCTATTCGTGCCATCATGGCACAATTCTAGATATTCGCAAGAATTACTCGGTAATTGAATCACCAGTAGTTCTTGCGCTGATGTCCTAAAAAAAATAAAGTTGTCCAAAAACACGGACAACTTTTTATGTTTTAGGGTGTTTTTAGTGGTATTATTGGTACGGTTAAAAGTGTAAGTTGTGAATGCAAGTGCTTGTTAAAAGCAATTCCAACTGAGAAATCAGCGTATTCGAAATCGCTTTCGCCAGTAACAGGCAAATCAATATGTTATCAGAGAAAGTAATTATAGTAGTGCTAAACGCTACATAAGAGCTTTCTTTTTTTTATAGGCTACTTCAACTATTAAATTTAAATCACAGAGGAGAAAAAAATGGATTATAACGGTATTACTAAAGATGAACTAATTACGCTCTGCGAAAACCGTGGGCTCACTGTTTCGAAAGGAATGAAAAAGGCAGAACTGATTGAAGCTCTCGAAGATAATTCGGTCTATAGCGAGAATGAAATGTATGAATCCGACAATGCCGGAACGAAGGCAGAGGAATCCAGCTCGCAGCAAGATATAGCTGACGATGGAAGCGACGGTGCGGATGATGAATTCGGCGTGCTGGAGTTTGACGAAATTCAGGAAGAAACCGAACCAGAAGAGAGGGAAGTGGACCCTGCCAATAATGATGAAAGCAACAATTCGGAAGCTCTTACAAAAGCAAAAAAAGTTCGACTGAAAAGACGTCAGAAAATTTATAACGATGGAAGACATAGCATACTAACAATAGACGATGAAGAAAAGCCAAAGGTTCTTACTGAAAAAGAAAGGGCAGAACGCGAATTAATTCACTCTAACGCAGATTCTAGCGTGGTTCTTCATGGCCAGCTTCTTTCTGTGGATCCGCCGGTAAGAATGATGCTAAATGGAAAGTCAAGGATAATTGTATTTGGCTGTGTCTACTACAAAGGAATGAAAGTCTATATTCCATCTAATTGGTTCCTGCCTCATCCGGAACGTATAGATAATCAGGACCTTCTAGTAACTATGCAGAAACGTATCGGTTCCGAAGTAGACTTCTCTGTTCGTTATATTAACAACACCGAAGAGGGCGCTCGCATGAAATATGTAGCAACCAGAATCGATGCGATGCGGATTAGACGTAGAAATTACTGGTTCGGCAGAAAGAGAAAAAATGGCGAAGTTATTTTTAGAATCAATGAGGGTGATATTGTAGAAGCACGAGTTGTCGCTGTAACAACAAAGGATATTACAGTTGATGTGTTTGGTGCAGAAACAAGAATCTTTGCAACCGAACTATCTTATGAATACCTGCAGGATGCTAGAGAACGGTTTAATGCAGGAGATCGGATTAATGTTGCGATTACGGCTATTGAAAGAGATCTTTCCGGAGAGTCGCTTAATAAGAAAAATGGTACTTATGACGTTGATTTCTCAGCGTCAGTAAAAGCGACAAAAGAAGATCCAAGAAAAGTATTTTTTGACGACTATGAACCAAATCAGACATGCAGAGGTATTGTTACTAAGGTTATCGCTGATGAATCGCTGCGGTTCTTTGTCAATGTTGCAGGAGAGATTGATGTGCTTTGCTGGATGAAAGAGGGTGTCACATTGCTCCCAGAAGAAGGCGATGTTGTATCTATTAAAATCGCAAGAAAGTACGATGATAATAAATTCATTACCGGAACGATTACTCATGTAAACACAAAGAGATATTTCTAATATAACGTATGTAACATCGTGGCTGATGTCAAGTTTTTTCGCTTATCGAAAATCAATCGCTACTAAAACCCATTGCTTCAGCTGTGGGGAGTGTCAAGTCAAATATCCGATTCGGATAGGGATTGACAATAACAAAATTGGAAAAGGATGGGTCCGAAAAGAAAGTATGTACTGTCAAATCGTATCCGTCTTTTTTATATCTTTTCCTAAAGGATTCAAAGGATGGGAGTATTTTGCACGTTATTCAAGCTTCTCTTTGAAATGCTTTAGGACGTATTTTACCGATATTGATTTCGGGATAAGAAAGGAGGTGAATATCTATGGCAACTTTTTCAAAGTTAGGCAATGCCGTTTCTGACATTAAGACAGAATTTAATACAACCATGTTAAAAGTCATGACCGGGGATGGGACCGCTTTTTCCAAAGGAGATCGCATTGCCATGACTCTCGGCAGCATTGGAGGAACACTTCTCGGTAGTGTTGGAATGGCCTATGCGGATGGGGATATTATTGACGCTGCAAGATCGGCATTAAGTCAATATTACGGGAAACTTTTTGCAATTGTAACGCTGGTTGCCGCATTCTTCATTTTGTGTGCATTTATTTGGATCATGGTATCTCCAAGCGGACAGGGGGCACAGGTTCCGATTTCGTGGATCAAAAGAATTATTATCTGTTGGATTCTAATTCTGTCTTTTGGCGGCATTGTAACCCTCATAAACAATCTAACGAGCGGAATGAGTTATAAAGGTAATTAAATATCCTAAATCTAAATGTTGCGCTTATTGAACCTATTGCTTGGTAGAAAAGGCGCTTGGCGAGCATCGAAGACCCATAATGAGCTTCGGTGCTCGCTGGTAATGTTAACATTCAAAGACTACAATACGTTAACACCGAACATTCAAATTCAAAAGAGAAAACATTATAGGAACATTCAATACATTTGTTTCTTATTTACGATATACATTTAAATTATTTTTTTCGAAAGGAGCTTTTAAATGGCATGGATAATTAAGTCGATTGTTAAAATCATGCTATCCATACTGGATGATGTAATGGCCTGGGGCGCTTCACTGATTAATAATCTGGAATTAGATATTGGTAACAGCGATCCAAAAGGGAAGTCAAGTGCCGCATTTGATTGGTCGTTTATTGATCCATCAACAGCTGGAAATGGTGGTGTTTTAGCTAAAACATTCCCTGCTGCATCGAGCTATTGCTATTACTTTGTGGTTTTAGCGATGATTATAGTATTAATTATTGTTCTTTTTAAACTTTGGCAGGGATTTATCAGTCCCTTCACGGATGCAGAGCCGCCGGTAGGAGTTGTTCTCCGGGGGTGCTTAGCAAGTTTTGGAGTAATGGCGTCTTACACCATCTTTGTCTCATTAGAGCGGTTATTTAACATTGTTTTTTCAAAGTTTAAGTCGAAATTTGATACTGACACAGAGGGGGCACTTTCGAGATTTGTCTCAACATCTAAATTAAAAGAAGAAGTAAAAAAGACGGTAGTACATGGTCACGGTGGTTCGGGTGTTGCTGGCGATCCTTCTATTGCCAAACAAAGTACAAATAAAATCAAAAGTTATAGCGATGATTCAATAAAACCATGGAGTTCTGGAAAATTAATAAATACAGATAACAGCAATAATATTACGGCAAATGGATCTGGGATTTCATTAATGATCATAGAATGCGTTATTGGATTTGCGCTGTTTTTCTCTTTTATAAAACTTGTTATGGAGGTGTATGAAAGATACTGCGTTTTAGGACTGCTCTTTTATACGTGTCCGTTAGCGTTTGCACTACTTGCATCAAAATCAACAAAAAATATTACTTCCAACTGGTTTCAGATGGTGATATCACAGTTTGTTTTAATGTGTATGAATTTGTTCTTTGTGGGAACCTTTATCGGCGCGATAAATACTAGGTTTCAAGTCCAAAAATCGGGGTACATTTTTGATACGGATGTAGAATTCGTTAGAACGATGATGCTCCTTCTCGGATGGACGATTATCGGGCAAAAAGCAGATGAATATATGAAAGGGCTCGGTTTGTCTGTTGCGAATACAGGACAAGGACTTGGTGCAGCACTTGCAGCTGGAATTACTTCAACATACAAGATGGCTCAAACAGGATATAGAACTGCTAAAGGGGCAGCAAAAGGCGGTGCTAAAATTGGCAGTGCAATTTATGGGAAAAAGCATCCGTCGGCTGCATCACCTAAACTATCAAAAGCTGAACGAAAAAAATCTGCCGAAAACAATCTTAATAAGGCTGATATAGGTTCAATGACACCAGCAGAGCTTCAGCAGAATATGGCAGACAGAAATGCCTTTGAGTCATTAGGGCGCGATGTCAACACAAATAAGATAGATTGGGAAAAGTCTGCTGCGGATAGTGGACAAGGAATGCAAGTGCTAAAAGATAGCGAAGGTAATGTATTAGATATGTCTATTGCTCCGAATTCCCCAGCGGCTACAAAGTTGCAGGAAGATGGTGTTATGATGGCACAAGCCCCAGGAAACGGGTACCTTACACCTATATCCAAAAATGATTTAGAACGTTTTGAATCGGAAACAAAAAATGCTGCTATTAATGGCCATCTTGTTCTTCCAAATGGAGAAACAGATCCGACAAAATACAAAGTTATGGGTGCAACTCAAAACGGCGGTAACATTGAACTCAAGGATCCTAAAACGGGAACTCATCGGACCATTAACTTTAAGGATTATCATAATATAAAAGGAAACACCTATGTTAATAAACAGGAGGCTATAGATATTGTGAAAGCACCTACAAACTAACGAAGGGTGAACTGCCAAAGGGCAAAGCACCTGGAGTTCCCGCCCAATATTCTAAAGGGTATATAATCTGAGAAAGGAGGAGTTTCTGTGTCACAGCAATCGGACGAAGCGCTGAATAAAGGAATAGATGGAGCAGGAAAAGCAGGGGGCACCGCAGCTAAAGGGGCTGGAAAAGCTGCCGGAAAACTTGGAAAAGCAGGACTAAAAAAACTTGGTAAAGGGGCAGCAAAAGAAGCTGCGACTGCAGTTGCAGCACCGGAAGTATTCCTTATAAAGGCTGCGGTTATCGCGGCAATAATCATTATATTTATCATTATTGCTGTAGTATTCGGTGCAACTGGCCCAGGAATGTCTAAGACAAACTATCTTACCGCAAACAATGAGACTGAAATGAATGAGCCAAAAGAAAACGACCAAAAGGATGCAATTTATGAAAAATCCAAATCAACTGATGAGACAGCAGAGCTAATTGGAATCATTCAGGATAAAAAAGCTACTGAAAAGGAAAAGCAGATAAAGCTTATGAGAAATATGGCACGGCAATATGGCTGCGATCCAGATTTAACAGAGCAGCACATGGTAGACGAAACAGAGACCGGCTTGTCCGATGATGTTTCAGCTGCCAACATAAAGGCTTCTGCAGCAAAAACAAAGACCTGGAAGTTCCTTAAAGCAAATGGGTATTCTGACGAGGCTGCTGCAGGTATTATGGGAAATATTCAGGCAGAAAGTAGCTTTAATCCATCTATCGAAGAGAAAACTTCGAGGAAAGATAAAGGGTATGGCCTTTGCCAATGGACATTTGGGCGAAGGACGAATCTGGAAAATTTCGCAAGGAAGAAAAATAAGCCGGTCAATGATATAAATGTCCAACTAGACTTTTTGCTCAAAGAGCTGAAGACATCGTATAAAGCGTGCTATACAACGAAATTTCGAAATTCAAACGACATAAATTATACTACATGGATATTTCTTTCAACCTTCGAAAGGCCGGCAAATATGGAAAGCAAACGTGCTGAAAGAATAAGTTATGCGAAAGGAATTTACAAGAAATATGCAGGAATGGATGCAGGTGGCGAGGTAAAAGATGTCGAAGCATCCGAAAAGAAAAAAGCCTCATTAAAAGTCAGTGCATCAGATAGTCCTTTCTTTGATGCCTTAACAACGTTAGCAAACAATTTCGCAAAACATAAGTTTACATATTCGGTAAACGGCGGTAAGGCTACTTATGCGAAGGGACTTAAGACCAATAAAAAAGTAAACTGTGCAAATTATGTCTGCTGGGCTTTACAGGAAGCTAATTTAGTTCCGAAAAATACAATGATTTGGTGTGGGGATGGAACGATTCATGGAAAAAAGAAATATGTAAAGATTATAAAAAATAAAAAGAATTTCTATGTTCGTGAACATGTCAATAAATCCATATCTTCATTGGTTAAAAGTGGAGAAGTGAAGCCAGGAGACATTATTGGTGCGCAAACTTATGCGCATACCATGGTTTACAAAGGGAAGGCTAAAAAAGGAAAAAAACCATACCTCTTTTTTAGTGTAGGGAGAAAAGCAACCAATAGCCACGTACCGTCTAGAATTACAAATAATCACAGACCAGGGAGCTGGAAAGTAGGGGTTATTATAAGACCTAAAAACGCAGGTTCTTTCAGCAGCTCTGATGCAGAAGCGGAAGGAAGCACTGCAAGCGGAGCTACCAGATTGGATTTTGATATTCTGGCTGCATATTCTGTTTCTGTCGGCAATTCCGAAATGGAACTTGTCGATGAAGAGTCTTCAAAAGAAAATAGCGATGGCGAGAAAGACAATAAAACATACACAGATATCACTGGAAATAAGATTCCGTTATACTGGTGGGGTGAAAAGAGAGGCCTTCCAAATTATAAAAAGGATCTAAAAAAGAAACTCAGGAAGAATGATACCCCGTTTTATAAAATGGTTTATGCGACAAAGAATGGCGGAAAAGTGGACTTCGGAACCGCAAAAGTTGACGGAAAAGAAGTTAAATATCTTAAAGCAACGCTGAAAGAACGGGATGTTACAAAAGAAATAGAAGGGGATAAAGAAGCCGGCATTAAATCCATTGCAGAAAGTGCATTTAATGTAAAACCAAATAAAAAATATGTAGGCACAGGCAATACAAATGCTGTGGCAATAAAAGGTATCGGTGAAGAATCATATCAGCTGCTTGGAAATGGTGAAGAGGCTGCATCTGCATCTGTCGTTTATGGAAAAGGGGAATTCGCAATGCCTCTTGGAAAGGCAAAGTATGTATTAACATCCAAATTTCATGAACAAAGACCTACTGAAAAACATCCGGGATGTGATATGGCGATGCCGCAAGGAACGAAAATATATGCAGCTGCTGCAGGAAAAGTGTCATTGGCAGGTTGGAATGGTGGCTATGGATATTGTATTATAATCGACCATGGTGGTGGGCTACAAACTCTTTACGGTCATCAACCATGCATGGGTAAAAACGGTGTAATGGTAAAGAAGGGTCAACGTGTTGTTAAGGGGCAGTGTATCGGACATGTGGGATCCACTGGTTGGTCCACTGGACCGCACCTTCATTTTGAAGTTCGAAAAAATGGACATCCTGTCGATCCGAGTCCATATCTTGGAAGAAAAGTAAGTTAAAACGAAGCGAACTACCCAAAACTATATCACATGGCGTTCCCGCCAAAGACTCTAATGGAGATACTTGCAAGAGGAATAGGAGGACTTTAATCATGAAAGTTTTGCTTGTAATAACACTGATATACAATCTGTTATATATTGTTTTAGCGTATATCGGATATAAGAAGAATTCGTTAACAAAAGGAATAGTGGCAAATTTGCTTTTTTCGTTTCTTCTATATGCCGATATATTTGTGAGCCTGCATCTAGAACATAATAGCAGCTGTTTCACTCTTGGAATTGCTATTTGCTGGCTGATCTCACACATTATTGTAAACGTGGCTGCAAAATTCGCGGTCGTGGTAAAGCAAGGAGATGATTTGTAGATGAACGACAGACCTACAAATGCATATATACCTCCAAACCTATCCGATGCAGGGGGCATTATGGGCGGTATGCTTAAGATGAGAAATCTGATAGAGGCCGGGATTTGCATTGGAATTGCGGTTCTTGTTGGAAAGTTGGTGTCAATAGTTGTTCCATCAGTAATTACAATGGTTGTATTTGTTGTTATTGGGGCTATCGTTGCATTGGTTGCAGTTGTCGGCGTTCAAGGAGAGCCGTTATCCATCTTTTTTCTCAATGTAATTAATTACAGGCGAGTGAGTGGTTACTGTCAGATCCGAATGCCCATGCCCATGGAAGTAGAAGAAGCAAAAGCGAAGGAACGGAAAGAAGAAGAGATGAAGGGAGGCGAGATGAGTAAGTTTGATAGCATACTCATCAATCTGCTAAATGGAACAAAGAAAAAATCCAAAGAAAAATAGTTTTTTCATTGATAAAAAGCTGAAATATGAAAAAGTAACAATAGTCCTCCTGATAGGTATTATGATTTGTGCCATGTTAACCGGATGTGGAAAATCTGCATCTGCAACGAAGGATGGAAACTCACTGAGACTATCCTATGAGGATATCGAGAAAGATGATGGTAGTGGTATTTATGTCTTGAATAAAGATAAAACGTTTTCACCAATTCTTTCTGATATGCCGGGGTATTCCGGTTCCACAGACAGGGCATCCAGCGAGCGCTATGTCTGGTATACAGATAACAAAACCAACATAACATCTCTGATCCCGACCGTAACTCAGGGGACACCTCTTGTTGCGATTTATGATAGTTCCGACGATATGCCCGATGAATGGTATTTGGAAAGATATAAAAACAAGGGTTATACCGTTGGAATGCACATTACTTTAGGGGATGATAAGTCTATGCAGATACTATCTGAGGATCCATTAAGTGGTTCATCCGCAGAAAATGCTTTAAGTCAATTATCTGCAGACGATGATTCCTATAATATCAGTGCAATCAGTGGGTCCAGCTCACTTCCGATTAACAACGTGGATAAGAACATGATGATTCTTCTTGGTTTTGAAAAGAATAAAGTGTATACTTTTGACTTTTATCAGGGAACAAAACTCCAGAAGGTAGATATTTACGCAGACACAAGAATTTTTCAGTCAAGTCAGTACATATCGCTCAAGGAGCCCTACAAGAAAACATCAAAAGGGTATTTCATCATCAACCTGCCTTTAAATTTGGAAGATGGATATTACTATTTATCGGATCTCGGGTTTTTCCGATATTCGAGTAACTAAAAATCTTCATAGGAAGAGAAATAAACCGTAAGATAAACTGAAGAAAAAGCTAAAGGAAGACACGAAGCGAGGTATAAAAAGCACAATGCGAAATGCTTATAATTTTACTATGAGTCACAATAATACAAATTTAAACAATGCCAAAACAAAGTATGAAATTTCTATTAAAGCTGTATTTGTTACTATTCTATTTGTGTTGGCAGCCATGGTTATATCTACAGAAAGCACATATGCGGCCAGCAGAAGTATGAATGTAAACGAGTGGCTGTATCAGTGCAAAAGCATCTGCACAAAGATTTCAAAGGAAAAAGCAGTTTACTCCAGCAAAGACTGCCCAACCGCTTACTTCGATAAGAAGTTCACCCGAAGTCGGTATCATGGCAAGACCAGACTTCATTGTGCAGATTACGCTTCCTGGTGTCTCCAGCGATACAAGATTATACCGGCTGGGCAAAGGTTCTGGGTACGGGGGCAGAAAGTAAAAGGCGTCAACGGTAAAGGAGCGAAGTTCATCACGAAAAACAAGAAAATACAGCGAATCATGATTGCAAAAAAAGGTGTTCCGGCATCCGTCCTTGTTAAGAGAACGGGAACAAAATCTCTGAAAAAAGGCGATCTCGTATCAGTGGTAAGGAAATCTGGATCCGGCAATCATATACAGATTTATGCAGGAAAACAGAATGGCAAAATGATTTTCTACATGGTCAGCAGAATAACAACAACAAACGGAAAGGGCACCCCACTGGTACTCTCAAAGATGACCAATACCTCCAGAGATCCGTACAGCAAGGATCCACGGATTGCCATGATTCTGAGAATAAAGGGACTTAATTACACCGATTACTTCAAAGTGACAACATCCGCCGGGAGACATGGCACCGTCGGGAAGACAAGAAACGTGAAATGGGGCGGAAGTACTGCCGTAGAAATCACCCCGGACAGCGGATACCGGATTGGGACCGTGAAGCTGAACGGAAAGAGCGTAAAAATAAGCAAAACGGCAGCATCCTACACGATCCGGAACATAAAGAAATCGCAGAAGCTCGAAGTCACATTCGAAAAAATTCCGGGTTATACGAAGCCGCCGGAACAAGAGAACCCGGATTCCACAAATAAAAACAATCAAAACGGAAGTGCCGGAGACGTCGAAGCTGCAAAGAACGCCGAAGCAGTCAGCATGACTGAAAGCGAGGAAAGTAAGGGAAGCAAGACTGTCTCGGGAAACAGCACAGAGAACAGAAACGAAACCGGAAGTGAAGACCACGAGACATCCGCTGCGGCAGGAAAGGCTTTTGCAGCAGAATAAGATACTCAACCGGTTCTGATGCAGAATATATGCGAAAGAGGTGATTCCTGCATAAGCTTCGAAAGAGATTACCGCAAGGCAGAAACACGGTAAGAGTCAAATGGAAAACAGACCTTGAGAAATTTCTCATATTTTTTTGAAACCCTTGAAATTCAAGGCTTCCGAGGACGAAAAAATCCGAAAATGAAAGGCAGGACACTTTACAAAGAGAAGATTTTTTTCTATAATGTCCTCAGAAGAAAGGAAAAAGAGAGGCAAAAGGCGTGTAAAACAGTGCTTCAAAAAAAGAAGAGAAAGGATGAAGAAATGATGCAGGAAGGAACGACGAAACGAGAAAGGAGAAAGGCTATGGGAGATGCCGTTCTTCCGGACACAAATGAAATGAACACAAAGACTAGAACAAATAGCTGTAATAGCAGAAGGGAAGAAAAAATGGCAAAAAGGGGATTAAGAAATAAGGTCATCACCATGATGGTCGCCTTTGCCGTAGCATTCACATTCATGCCAATGAACTCAGTGAATACCTATGCAGCATCAAAGGCAAAGAAGCCGTCGAAGCCGGCAATCACATCCATGTCGGTGGAGAGCTCCACCATTACGGTGAAATGGAAGAAGGCCAAGAACGCAAAGCAGTACCAGGTCGCACTGAAGACCTACCCTAAGGGCTGGAAGTATGTCAAGAAGGTAAAAAAGACCAAAAAGAACAAGAAGGCATACACCAAGAAAGGCAAATACAAGGTTGTTAAAGCAAAGAAGGGCAAGTACAAAGTATACAGATACCAGACAATTGTTAAGTACAAGACGCTGAAGGGAAAGACCAAGTCAACCAAGTATTCCTACAAAGCTCCGAAGAGAGGCACCAAGTATACGCTGGCAGTTCGGGCTTTGAACGGAAAGAAGAAGAGCGCATGGACTTCAAAGTCTGCAGCTACATGGAATAAGGATACCCTTCGCATCGATGGCAAGAAGCATACCCACAAATGGGAAGCAGAATACAAGACCGTGGATGAACATGTGAAGGTGAAAGAACAGGTTCAGACCGGAACCAAAGACGTAGAGAAGAAAACCGGAGTCAAGCTGGTATGTGACACATGCGGAAAGACTCTGGATGAAATAGATAACCCGGATGCATCCTACACGGAAGAGCAGATAAACGCGCTGGTCTCCAAGCACAGAGACGAGGATTCCTGCACCTGCGAATCCACCAAGGCGGAAGACGTCACCGAGACCGTAACCGAACCGGTATACGAAGAGCAGGAAGTGGACAAGGTGGTTTCGAAGAAGGTGAAGACCGGATACACCTGCAGCTGCCATGCAAGAAAAGACCTGGACGGCAAGGTGACACTGCATAAGCATCAGTGGAAGAGCGAGACCGTGACGACGACAGTATATAAGGATGAAAAAGTCCCACAGTCCGCATCAGTATGCAAAGACTGCGGATTTAAAATTGATACCAGAGACGATCCGGATGGCAAAATTTTTTCTGAACATAGACATAATGAAATTTTAGCCGGAAACACGGGATCGTGCTACGTAGATGAATGGTATGAGGTCGAAAAGGTACCCCACCTGGTTTCTCATACAAAAATCTACTGCTCGGAGTGTGGATATGTTAAACAGAAATAGAAGAAACGCCGAGATTATTTCAAGCTATTGCCTCCTTTTTCTCTTAACGAAAAGGAGCCTCTTCGGAGGCTCCTTTTCGTTAAGAGAAAAAGGAGATATATACCATACGAATCAATAGAATCATCCGGCCCGGATAAGAACAGACCTTAAGCATGAGGTCTGTTTTTATATACACAAATACGAGAAGAGCTTTCATGGGGAAAGGAGGTGGTCGTCATGATTGTAGAAAGAATGGCAGTAAAGCGCATTACAGAAGTTATTTCACAGAAGAAAGAAAAGGAGTTTGTTTAATGGAAAGGAACAGAACGCATACAGGCAGCAATCCTCTTCGGAAGATGGGAACGATTCTGCTTGCATTTATGATGATGCTGACGGCGGTGCTTCCGATGATGACCAAAGAGGCATCGGCATTCAGCGGCAAGAAGGGAAGCACCTATACGACATATTCCGGTGGTCAGATCCGCTACGGAAGCGGCGACGGCGGCTACAGCAATACCTTAAAGACGGACCTGGGAGACCGCCTGGGATCCAGATATTCCTACTGCGTGCAGCCGGACCGCCTTTCTCCGTCTGCCGGCAAAGCGACGGTAGATAAGGTGCTTGAGGATGATTTGGATACCGGCAAATGGAACGGCATTCGGAACATCTGCTACTATTCTCCGTCCTATCCGGGATACGAGAAGAATGTGAAGAATGTGCGAAAGGAATTCTATACCGGCAATGCCAATAAGGACTGGGGAATCGCCCACCTGGCACTGTCCTATGTCTATGCCGGAAGACCGGCAGACCTGGCCACCTTCGGCGGCACACACGCCTCCTCTCTGGGAGATGTATGGACCAAGGCCAAGAAGCTGGGAGATGCCATGTATAAGGACGGAACATTCCGGGACGAAGCGATTCCGGATGGATTCAAAGTATTCGTCTGCTTCCAGGGCGGCGTTCAGGACATGCTGGTAGGTTATCTGAACACTGGCTATCTGAAGCTGCATAAGGTATCTTCCAACGAATCCCTGTCCAAGGACAACGACTGCTACTCCCTGAAGGGCGCAAAATACGGTGTTTATGACAGCGATGGAAACAAGGTGGATGAACTTGTGACGGATGAGAAGGGGGAATCCCAGAAAATCGAGCTTCCGGTGGGTCATTACACTATTAAGGAGCTGGAAGCAGCAAAAGGTTATGCCATTGAGACCATTTCGGACAAAGACAGCAAGGTAACGATCAAATCCGAGGAAACAACCACCTTCAAGACATCGGATAAGCCTCAGAACGACCCGTTTGCCGTCGTACTGCAGAAGATTGACCGGGAGACCGGAAAGCCGCATGCCGTCGGCGGAGCATCCCTGGAAGGGGCCAAGTTCCAGGTGGTATACTACGATGCCTTCTACACTTCCCCATCCGAGGCGAAGGAGAGCCACAAGAAGAAAACATGGGTGCTGAAGACGGATGCGGATGGAATTATTCAAACCCCACAAACTCCAGATGAAATGAAAAAATATTTCGTTTCCGGAGAGGATTTCTACAAGACTGCTGATGGCAAGTTAAACACCTTCGGATTAGGTTCCTACATCATCACCGAAATCGAGGCACCGGAAGGCTACGAGAAGAACGAAACCCCGCAGCTGGCGGTAGTTAAGGGCAACGGATCCAAGACCGAAACCGTCAAATCCTACAACATGCTGACTTCGAAGGATGCCAATGTGAAGGAGCCGGCAAAGCGTGGTGACCTGGAGTTCCTGAAGAAGGATATTGGAGAAGACAGACTGGCTAACTGCGTGTTCAAGATCACATCCAAGAGCACCGGAGAATCCCACATCGTGGTAACCGATCCAAACGGCAAGTTCACATCTAAAGGTACCGTGAACACCGACACGGTGAACACGAACGATTATGCACTGAGCAAAGACGGCACACTGGATGAGTCCAAGCTCAGCTACAAGAACAAGGTATGGTTCGGCATGGACAAAGAAGGCAATGTGACCAAGCCGGATTCCAAGCTCCGTCCGTTTGTCTACGACGAATACACGATCAAAGAGCTTCCATGCGAAGCAAACAAGAACAAGAACCTGATCAGCACAACGGCATTTGTCTATGAAGATGGCTATGTATGCGACCTGGGAACCATTACCGATGCAGATATCGGCACTAAACTAACCGACAGAAACGGCCACAAAATGGTTCTGGAAGGGGAAGACACCAGCCTGGTAGATGAAGTAAGCTATGAGAAGCTGAAGACCGGACACAAGTTCGTTGCAGAATGCACCATTATGGACAAGGAGACCGGAGAACCACTGAAAGTGGACGGCAAGGTCGTTACCGGATCCCAGGAATTCACCACAAGATCCAATAAAGGCTCGGTGGATGTAAATATGACATTTAACACCAAAGGGCTGGCCGGAAAGAACCTGGTAGCCTTTGAGGAAATCTACGAATTGAACGAGGATGGAAGCAAGGGCGACCTGGTGGCAACCCATAAGGACATTACCGATGAGGGCCAGACCGTAAAGGTCATCAAGGTTTCCTACAACATGTACAAGATCCGTACCACCGATGCACCGGAAGCCAATGATCCGGCCGGAAAGTATGGTTTTGCAAAGGGCGAAAAGGTAGACTACGACGTAATCGTGGAGAATACCGGCGACCTGGATCTCACAATGAATGTTACCGATAACTTTAACAACAAGGGCTACTTCTCCGATCCGACTGTAAAGAAGGTAACGGGTGCTGCCTGGAACAACCAGGGCAAGAAGCTGAGAGCGGCCAATATTACCGTAAAAGCCGGCGAGACCGCAACGGTAACCTTTACAACCACCGTTACAAACGCACCGGTGAAGCTGGCAGATACCGCCAAAGACAGCGATTCCAAGTACAAGGCCGATGAAAACGCCGAGGAAAAGGATTGCAACATGAAGGATCAGACCAATGAACCGGCAGATGACGGCTGGACCAATACCGCAAGAACCTATGATGTGACCTATACCATCGAAGGAAAGGACAGCACAATTCCGGAAAAGACCGATATCGCACAGACACCGATCAGACCGAATCCGGAAATCGGAACATATCTGACGGCAGATGCCAAGAAGAAGGTCATCGCATCCAAGAAGACCAAGTTCGTGGACACCGTATCCTACAAAGACCTCACTCCGGGAAACACTTACATCCTGGAATGTGTTCTCATGGTAAAGGATACCAAGGATCCGATGGTGGAACACGGCGAAAAAGTTACCGGAACCGCAACATTTGTGCCGGAGAAATCCACCGGAAAACAGGAGGTAGAGTTTACCGTAAACACTACCGGAATGGAAGGAAAGGAACTGGTCGCATTCGAGACCTGCTACAATACAAAGACCGAGGAGAACTCGGATACACCGGAGAAGAACAGAGTGGTTGCAACCCACAAGGACATCAATGATGAGGCCCAGATGGTACTGATCCGGAACCCGAAAGATGAGGTCATCCCTCCGTTGACCGGAGACCAGAGAAATCTGCTGATCTACGGCGGAGCACTCATCATCTGCGTCGTTGCAGGCGCAGCATATTACAAGACCAGAAAGAAGAAAGCATCGTCGAATAAGTAAAAGCACTTTCAGCCATAAACGCTTTCTTTTTTAATGCAGCGATTTGGTTTATCCAACTAAGTCAGCTGCAGAGCGGGAAACGATACCGACATGAACTAATACTAATACAGAAGGCTGCTGATTCCGGCAGCCTTCTGTGGTATCGGAGATATTCCGAAAAGGATGCAAAATCTTAAAAGCAGATAGATAACAGAACAGTGAAAGAAGGTGGACAGATATGTTCAATTTTAATCGATGTGCCGTAGAAGAACTCCATCCGATGGAAATCGCCCTGCTTGGCACCGGAGACGTGACGTTAAATGCAGTGGCCGCAGAATACAAGATGCTTTGGGACCTTGGTTACATTGCAATGGAAAATGAGGCCTTTGTAAAGGGGAGACCGCTCCCGGCGGCATTTCCGGCATATGACCACGTACTGATAAACGGATTATTTTACAAGGAGAACGAGATTCCAACAATCAGCGTACCGCCGGTTACGGCATACGCAGTTGTTGAAAGTCTTCATTATCTCTCCTTTGAATCCTCCAAGGTGACCGGGAAGAAGCGAAACAGAATCTACGACTTCGCAAGAAACGTGACCGCTTCGGAGAACCAGTATGCCATATTTGCACTGGGAGAAGAGAAGAAGTACAGGGAACTTAATCCGGAGGAAGATTTCTCGGAATTCGAAGATATTCTGGAAGCCCTTGTGCCGATTCTGACCCCGACGCTGGATGTTATCGAAAAGGATGCTTCCTGGGAGGAACATATCGACTGGAGCTATCTGCTTTACAGAAACGAGGAATACGAAGCGAATAACGAACAAAGAGCATAAAGCAGAGAATGGGAGGTAATGTAAATGGAAAACGCAAAGACAAGCAGCCGGAAACATGTCATAGCACGAGTTCTGGCGATGCTCATGGCGGTACTGATGATTGGATCCTCGGTAATGACCGCATCTGCTGCCACAAGTTATTATTGGCCACTCGGAAAAACAAGAGGGGTAATAACCTCAAAATTTGGCAAAAATGGACGTTATGATTACCACACTGGCATAGACATTGCTGCAAAGAAGGGGACAAAGATTTATGCAGCAACAGGCGGTAAAGTCATCTATGCCGGCACTATGGGTGGTTATGGCAAAACAATAAAAATTCAAAACAATGACGGAAAAAGGACCATCTATGCACACCTAAGCAAAATTGGCGTCAAAAAGGGCAAAAAGGTGAAAAAAGCTGCTTATATTGGAAAAGTTGGAGCTACAGGTCATGCAACTGCAGCGCACCTCCATTTCGAAGTGAAAAAAAGGTCAAAGGTAAGAACGGCAAGACAAAATGGAAGTTTGTTAATCCATTAGACTATGTCAAGCAGCCGAAGGCGAAAAAGAAAAAGTAAGTATTTAATCTAAAAAATCAAAAGGGGATTATTATGAATTACTTGCAACACACTACGAATAAGCGTAAGCGTCAAACCATGGCACATTGAAGTCAACACTGGTTATAGCCTACAATAGCCATGATGTTAACACCGGCTATGACACTGGTTCGCCTTTTCGCCTGATCATTCGCAGGCAACGGGCTTTACAGGTGTCAACTACGGCTTTTGTCCATGGCATCAGCTGCTCCAGTTTATAGTTTTCGTCCTGTGACAGCCTCAAAAATATAGACAAGATATTTGAATGGATCCAGACCGTTTGCTTTTGTGGTCTCTATCAGGAGGTACATGGATTTGAACGGCTGATATCTGTCGTTCAAGCTTATAGGAAACATTTTCTTAGAAGGTTGAACAAGAGGACCCATCAGGAAATCTATTCACCCTTTGGAAAGCCTGTGCAAGAAATTTTTCTGGAGTGAAGATAATTTTGAATTCAAATGTTTCTCTTAGGAAACTTTGGAGGAACCCCAATGAAAACAGAAAACAATAACTCTTTAAATACCTTGAAAGCAAAGACATTTGCGGTATTCGTGCTTCAAGGAAGTTTTCGTGCAGTGTTTTCAAAAAAGAAAACTTACTTACAGGAAACTCTAGGAAAACCACAGGAATCCCTGAAGACATCCGCAAGCAGATTTTCTTAGTTGTTTGCACCGTAAGAAACGTTGCAAGAAAGTTGAGCTAAAACTTGAACGGAAAAGGAAAACTTGAACGGGAAACTTGAATGAGAAATTTCCCAACCAAGAAACTTTCCAGCTCGATTTTCTTTAATCTTGCAAAACTAAGACTTGCATTCTGCATCTATCAATATATCAACTAATATATCAACTATGCATTGATTAATCAATTAAATAGATTTTAGTGGTTAAGCTTTTTTAACACCACTGTCTAATTTGCCAATATTGCCTGAAATGAAGATACCGTTACAACCAAAGATTAAAAACAAATTTACAAACACAGTAACACAAACACAACAGTAGTAGAAAGGAAAACAGTAATCATGAAAGCTCATTTCACAACTAAAAAGAAAAATATCGTCATTGCAATCGCCACAGTATGCGTTCTGGTCATTGGCGCCAGCTTTGCATACTTTGTAGATCACAGCAAGGCAACCAATAGCTTCACCGTGGGAGATATCGAAGTAGAAGTTTCGGAACCGAACTGGAACCCGGAAGAAGGTAAGGATATCACTCCTAACAAGGTAATCAAGAAAGACCCGCTGGTAACCAACACCGGAGTAAACGACGCTTACGCATTCATTTCTGTGAAGGTGCCAAAAGCATCTGTAACCACTGTAACTGCGAACGGTACTCTGAATGAGAAGAAGGTACAGGATCTGTTCACATATACAGTGAACAACAACTGGAAGCTGATCAAGACCAATGCTGCAGACGATCACACCGAATACGTCTATGGATATGTAGGAACTAACGGAAACATGAAGGCCCTGAAGAAGGGTGAGAAGACCAATCCGGTATTTGATTCCGTAAAATTCATCAATATCGTTGACGAGCAGATTGATGGACAGAACCTGGACATTGATGTAGATGCAATGGGAATCCAGACCGCAGATCTTGGAACAACAGATCCGCTGGAAATGTATAACATCATCGTTAATCAGAGCAAGACCAATGCTCACGCCTAAGAGTACCAAGAAGCAAATAGCAGCAAAGATTCAAACTTTTGACGGAATTTCATTCCGAAGCCTTATTTGTGGTCACTTTAAATGATTATGAATGAGGCTTCGGACAACGAAGGAATCAATCTCAGGCAATAATTTGAATAGTTTGTATGCCAGTGCACTATTTTAGGAGTGCACTGGCATACAAGCGTACATCACACAAACACAATCAGTAGAGAAGTAGGAGAAAGGAAATTACAGGTGAAGAAAATGAAACAAAAAGCAAAACGATTTTCAGTCATTCTGATCACTGCCATAATTGCCATCGGCTGCCTTGGATGCATTAGCGCAGCTGCTTTTACAAAGACGGAAAAGTCCACCTATAAGGGGTTGACCAAGACTCAGAAGTACAGTGCAAAAGACGCCTGTGCTATTATGGCCGTTATGAAGAGACAGACAAATATAAAATATTCTTGCAAAAATGATAATGGTCGGGGCGTTATGTATTGGTGTTATGGCGCTGAAAAAGATCTTTTAAAAAAGGCAAAGAAGCAAAAAGTTTCTTGGAAATCTGCAACCTTTCAGCGTAAATACATTAAGTCCGACTTTGGCAAGAAGGGTATCAACAAAAAACTGAAAAAAGCATCGTCCCTAAACGGAAAGGTCAATGTGATTAACAAACATTATATAAGGCCATATAATCTTAAACGTGAAAACAAGGATTGTTACAAATATGCGAAAAAATACTATGACGGACGATCTAAATTGAAATAGTAATTGAATAATCAGAACTCAGTGAAAAGAGACGAATACCGGCAAGTATCCGGGAATTTATATCGCTAATTAACCAATGACAAAAGAGGAGGTTTTAATATGGAAAAATCAATTTCAAATAAGCTAAAGGCCTTCGTCTTAGCAGGCGTGATGGTTATATCTTCAGTTGTCATTACACTCCCGGCAAATGCAGCCAGCAAGCCGGCCACACCGACAAATGTGAAAGGAAAAGGCGCCTATGAGTCGGTAAACATATCCTGGAAGAAGGCAAAGAATGCGAAGACCTATACCATCCGGAGATATACCGGCAAGGCATGGAAATATAAGTGCACGGTAAAGAAGACTTCCACCAATAAGAAGAAATACACAAAGAAGGATGTGTACAAAGTTATTGCTTCCGGAAAGAATTACGAGGTGTACCGGTATATTTCTACTTACAAGGTGATGAAGTCCGGAATTAAAAAAACTTCAGTAAAGCTAAGCTGCCCGGCAGGAACACAGTACTTCAGTGTTCGTTCGGATAATGGAAAGCGGCATTCTTCGTACTCCAAAAATGTGAAGGTCATATCCTTTAAGCCGTCCGATTCCGTACCTTGTGTGGGCAAGGTCTACACCGGAACCGGAACCATTATTCGGGCACGGAGTTTTATCTCAATGAAAGGAGATACGGTAGAAAGCGGCACAGTGCTAACCTTCCGGAATAAAGGAGATAACCCATTCGCCACCTATGTGAAAGAGCTGGATGCCAGCAACAAATACAATGGCCAAAATACGGTAGCAGATAGTAACGAGTACAAATACGAAGCCAAGGTGGCTTCCGTCACAAGTCTTTCTGGAGATAAGTATAAAGTGAAGTTTCAGGTAACGTATTATCCTCAGTGCACTTCCGGAGAAGCAGCGGAGTGTCCGTTCTACGAAACCGCTGAAGCGACGGTGTCCGGCAAAATGTAAAGCGTGACATGTCTTCGCGCTTCGCGTGCAGCACACAAAGCGCGAAGACATCCCGGCAGCACATCGAAGAAGAACAATGAACAATAGAAATATTGGAAAGGTGCAACAAACATGGAAAGGAAAAAAACACCAAGGCAAGGAAAGGGCCGGTTTTCGTGGAGACACATTTTCAAAATCGACCTGATCCTGGCAGCTGTAATCTGCCTGACGCTGATTGCAGGGGTATCCGGTTTCTTCCGGTCGAAAGACAGCGTACAGAACCGGTTTACCGTAGGCAATAATAAAAGCGTTATTGAAGAAGAATATGGAAACTACCAATCACTTAAAAATGGTGAGAAATATACAAAGAAAGTGTGCGTAAAAAACACCGGCAAGGTCCCATGCTATGTACGCGTCCTTGCGAAGGTAACAAATCCGGACACAGAACGTGCTCTGTCTATTGACTACGATCAGACGAACTGGATTTCTTCCGGTGATTATTACTACTACAAGCAAGCAATAAAACCGGGAGCATCAACAACCGCACTCTTTACGACACTGCCCCCAAAGAAAGACATTTCGGACTTCAAGATGATTTGCTACGAAGAGACAGTCCAGTCTGAAGGAAGCAATGATCCGATAACAGCCTTCGACAAGGTCAAAGGAAATTAAAAGGAAGGGAGGAAATGAGAAAACTATGAGAAATATTTCTTATCGAGAAAACTTTCCCATCAAGAAAACTTTCCTGAGAACGGCATTCGCCGTACTGCTGCTTGCAGTGGCACTGTTCTTTCTTGCGGGATTAAAGGCTCCTTCCTATGGAGCTAATGGAGCTAAGCTTACAACAATTTCAGGTACGAACAGGCCATCTACAAATAATTTGCTAAAAATTAATAGAAACACCTTGACATCCATTACTTGGAATAGCTCCTTAGTTGAAGATACAGATTATAAGTTTGAAAATAATAAGTAGCGACTAATAAATAAGTATGGGCATCAAAAGA